>JAYVJQ010000401.1:0-2777 GCA_043769055.1 Allobrachymonas sp. | reverse complement strand
ACGGCGGGGGTGTCGATGCGCATGCTGCGAAACTTGGGCATTTTGAAGATCACATTGTTGCGCCCCACGCGGTCTGACCAATACAGCACCGGGCCGGGCGAGGTCAGGCGCACGGCCAGTGCGGCCAGCAGCATGGGCAGCGCCAGTAGAGCCAGTGCACACAGCGTCAGGAGAAAATCAAAGCATCGTTTCACGGTATTTTGAAGTAAAAGTAATTGTTTGCCGTTATAGAATATACATTGTTTGCTATCAAAATGATACTATACAAATCCATGAATGATCCTGCGACTCAACGCAGTTGCAGCTTATCGAGCAAGTCGCTGACCAGCTCCAAGCGGATCAAGGGGCTGTCCAGTTCGAGCAGACGCTGCTTCATCTCCAAAGGCAAAGGCAGCAGTTGACACCAGCGGTTGGCCAGCCAACTGCAATCTTGCAGCTGCGCCGCGCTCGGTGTGTCTTCAAAGAGATTGCTTTGCACCTCTGCGGGCATTCGTGCCAATGCGCTTTGCAGCAAGGTGGCGCAATCTTGCAGCTCAGCAGGTAGAGCCACAACGCTGTCTTCTGGCAAATAAGCCACATCGGCCACCCACAGGCCGTGTTTGAGCCGCTCGCTGCGCTGAATGCGAAAGCGCTGTGTGCCTAAGCAGCGCACCACGCGCAGGCCGGGCTGGGGGCTTTCATGTTCTTTGATGAGCGCCAATGTGCCCACTTGTGCAAAGGTTTCAGCTTGGCCGGGCTTGGCCACTTCATTGCCTCGCGTAAGGCTCACCACGCCAAACGGCGCACCCGCTTCTATGCAGCGGCGAATCAGATCCAAATAACGCACTTCAAAAATGCGCAGCGGCAAGACCGAGCCCGGGTACAGCACCGAGCCCAGAGGGAAGAGGGGGAGTTGATTCAGAACCAAGTGCCTGACTTCAAGCGGCGGATACAGCATCAGACGGCTGGCGCTGGAGCATGGCCAAGGTGCTGGCTACTTTTGAGCGCAGTTCGCGGCGGTCGCAAATGAAATCGACCGCGCCTTTTTCCACCAAAAATTCTGCGCGTTGAAAGCCTTCGGGCAAAGTCTGGCGCACCGTGTTTTCAATCACGCGCGGGCCTGCAAAGCCAATCAGTGCTTTGGGCTCTGCAATCACCACATCGCCCACAAAGGCAAAGCCCGCGCTCACACCGCCCATGGTCGGGTCGGTGAGCACGCTGATGTAGGGCAGGCCTTTTTTGGCCAGGCGCGTGAGCGCGGCATTGGTTTTGGCCATTTGCATCAGCGAGAGCAGGCCCTCTTGCATGCGCGCACCGCCTGTGGCCGTGAAGCAGATGAAGGGCACTTTTTGCTCAATCGCGGTGTGCACACCACGCACAAAGCGCTCGCCCACCACCGAGCCCATCGAGCCGCCCATGAAGTCAAATTCAAAGCAGGCCACCACCACTTCGAGGCTTTGCACCGCGCCGCCCATCACAATGAGCGCATCGGTCTCGCCTGTATCTTCCAGTGCTTGTTTTAAGCGTTCGGGGTATTTGCGGCTGTCTTTGAACTTGAGCGCATCCACGGGGATGACCTCTTGCCCAATTTCGTAGCGGCCTTCTGGGTCAAGAAAAGTATTGAGCCGTGCGCGCGCGCCAATGCGGTGATGGTGGCCGCACTTGGGGCAGACCATTTGGCTGTGCTCCAGATCGGTTTTAAAGAGCACCGATTCGCAGGCGGGGCATTTCGTCCACAAACCCTCGGGCACCGAGCGACGCTCGGTCGGGTCGGTTTGCTCGATTTTGGAGGGGAGCAGTTTTTCTAGCCAAGACATGTTGCGTCTCCTAATGATTTCACGAGTCTAGCGCAATGCGAATCTCGCGTAAGAAGTGCGATGCTGTTGAACACACTTTCTCATGCGGTTGATCTTCAATCAGCTGGATCAAGCGGCTGCCAATCACGACAGCATCGCTGACCGCCGCCACAGCTTTCGCTGATGCTGCATCCCGAATGCCAAAGCCCACGCCCACCGGCACGCTCACGAATTGCTTGATGCGTGGCACGGCTTGGGCCACGGCTTGCGTGTCGAGCGCGCCTGAGCCCGTCACGCCCTTGAGCGAGACGTAATACACATAGCCGCTGGCCAGTTGCCCGACGAGCTTCATGCGCTTCTCAGTTGATGTGGGCGCGAGCAAGAAGATCAAATCCATGTTCGCAGCTTTCAATTTAGCGGCGAAATCCACACATTCTTCAGGCGGGTAATCCACGATCAGCACACCATCGACACCCGCTTGAGAAGCATCGCGGATAAAGGCATCTGCGCCGTGCTTTAAGTCGTAGCGCTCCACTGGGTTGGCATAACCCATGAGCACGACTGGGGTGTTGGCATCTTTGGCGCGAAAGGTTTTGACCATCTCCAGCACTTGCGTCATGCCAATGCCTAAAGCCAAAGCCCTGTCGCCGGCTTTTTGAATGACAGGGCCGTCGGCTGATGGATCGGAAAACGGCACACCCAGCTCAATGATGTCAGCCCCTGAGCCGACCATGGCATGCATCAGATCGGGTGTGATGTCGCGGTAGGGGAAGCCAGCGGTGACGTAGGGGATCAGCGCTTGGCGGTTTTGCGTTTTAAGCGCCGAAAGGCAAGTAGAAATTCGACTCATCGCTTGAACTCCACCACTTGAGATCCTTTGACACTCTCACCTCGGCAAGAAGGGCGGCAATAAAAATCAGCGCCCGACAAATCAGCCACCGTGCCAATGTCTTTATCGCCACGGCCTGATAAATTCACCAAAATGCTCTGATCCGCGCGCAT
>JAYVJQ010000400.1:0-5226 GCA_043769055.1 Allobrachymonas sp. | reverse complement strand
GCCATGAGCGAGACGGCGGCGAGCACCGGCACAGTGGGCTGGCACACGCTCATCACGTGGCAATTGCCGTATTGCTTTTGCAAATGGCCAATGAACTCTTGCACGTAGTTCACATAGTCATCGAGGTGAAATTCCCCCTCGGAGAGCGGCACAAGGCGCGCATTTTTCCAATCGGTGATGAAAACCTTGTGGCCTTGCAGCATGGCGCGTACGGTATCGCGCAGCAGCGTGGCGTAATGACCCGAGAGTGGGGCAACGATCAGCACCGCAGGCTGACCTTTGAGTTTGCCTAGCGTGTCCACGTCATCCGAGAAGCGCTTGAAGCGGCGCAACTCGCAGAAAGGCTTGTCAATTTCAATTCGTTCGTGGATGGCCACATCAGTGAAGACTTTTGGCGAGGTCGCATTCGCTCCCGTGCCTTCGTGCTCCACACCCACGGTTTTGATGTTGAACTCAGGCCGCACATAGTCTTTGCCCAAGCGGTACATCAGATCAAAGCCAGCAGCAGTGCGCTGCGCAAAAGGCATCTGGCCGAAACCGTTCATCGGATTGCCATAAAGCTTGGCCGTGGCTTGGGCAAATTCGGCAAACGGCTCCATCAAAGAGCGCTGGGTTTCGTAGAGTTGGTAGAGCATGGTGTGAATGCCAAAGCGTGAATACGCTTTTTATGTTGCATTGCAGCATTCTACGGATTCTGCGGGTGCTTGTGTGCAGTTGGAAGAGCTATTTGTAGGTCGATCTGTCCACTATGATGCGTAATATGGCCAAACCCCTTGTTTATCGCATCGCCTTAATTGCCCACGATGCCAAAAAGTCCGATATTGAAGCTCTGTCCCAGGATTTCCTCGGATTTCTGGAAACTTGCAAGCTCTGCGCAACCGGCACCACAGGCGCGCGCATCATGCGCGCTACAGGCCTGAAAATCGAGCGCTTGCTCTCAGGCCCCATGGGCGGTGATTTGCAAATTGGTGCTCGGCTGGCCAGCGGCAAAATCGATGCAGTGATTTTCCTGCGCGACCCCATGACCGCTCAGCCTCATGAGCCCGACATCAATGCCCTAATCCGCGCCTGCGATGTCCACAATGTGCCTTGCGCGACCAACCTAGCCAGCGCGCAAATGATGCTGCAAACCCTATCTTGGCTGGCGATCTTTGGGGATTGAGGCTGCGTGTGCCTTGGAGTGTTTTACGCGGGATATTTAGTAGGCAAATATGCCGTTACCCGATACAAAATATAGGTGGGTTGCTATAAAATTAGGAGCAATCTGATGCAATAATACCCTGTAAACGCTTGGTCTCTTCAGCGCGCAGCGCATCGCTCATGATCTCGCGCTCGCCTTTGGCATTGGTGGTCGCAATGCGCGAGCCCGAATCGAAGCTGGTTTTGGCGCGTTTGGCGCGTTCACAGTTGTCGCTTTTAGCCGCAGCAATTTTTTCTGCTTCAGCCTTTTTGCCAGCCGCTTCCTTGGCTTCAGCTTCTTTTTTGCGCTTTTCTAACTCGCTGTCTTTGCCGCTTAGCTTAGGTGCCGCGCTTGTGCTCGCAGAAAGGGTGCTGCTGGCAGTTGAGCTGGTCACGCTTGGATCGGTAGCGACAGCCGCTGCGGCGCGGCTGCCGGGCGGGCGGCGGGTGATGTCTTTGTCGGCCACGCTTTGCGGGGGCGGCTGGTCGCTGAAGACCATGCGGCCATCGCTGCCCTTCCAACCCCACTGCGCTTGCGCCACAATGGCAATGCCCAACAGGCAAACTGCCATGAAGGTAGAGCGAAAAGAAGGTAAGAAAGCTTGCATAGGTCAAGTGTAGCGGGCTGCGGACTCCTTGAAAACGCCCCAAACCCCGTTTACGCTGACAAAGTGGCCGTTTGGCGACAAATTTGGCTTGCTTTGGTATACAGGCAGCTCGGTCAGCTTCTATAAAATCCTGTTTTTGGGAATTTCTACTATGCGCCTGCTTGGCAAAGCCCTCACATTTGACGACGTTTTGCTCGTCCCCGCTTTCTCCGCCGTCTTGCCAAAAGACACTTCGCTTCAAACCCAGTTCTCCCGCCGTATTGCGCTGAATCTGCCGCTGGTCTCCGCCGCGATGGATACCGTGACCGAGGCTCGCTTGGCTATTGCCATGGCGCAAGAAGGCGGTATGGGCATCATTCACAAGAATTTGACTGCCAAAGAGCAGGCCGCACAGGTGCGCAAGGTTAAGCGCCATGAAAGCGGCGTGCTGCGCGATCCGGTGGTGATTCCGCCGGATTTCAAGGTGCATCAGGTTATTGAGCTTTCCGAGCAACTGGGTGTGAGTGGTTTTCCGGTGGTCGATGGCGGCAAGGTGGTGGGCATTGTGACCAGCCGAGATTTGCGCTTTGAAACCCGCATGGACGTGCCCGTGAGCCAGATCATGACGCTGCGTGACAAACTGGTCACTGTGCCGGTGGGCACGCCGCTCAAAGAATCCAAAGCGCTACTCAACAAACACCGCTTGGAGCGCTTGCTCGTGGTGGATGATGAATTCCGCTTGAAAGGCCTGATCACGGTGAAAGACATCACCAAGCAAACCAGTTTCCCTAACGCTGCGCGCGACGATCAAGGCAAGCTGCGCGTGGGCGCAGCTGTAGGAGTGGGCGAGGGCACAGAAGAGAGGGTGGCGGCTTTGGTCGAAGCAGGCGTTGACGCAATCGTGGTGGACACAGCACACGGCCATAGCAAAGGCGTGATCGAGCGTGTGCGCTGGGTCAAGCAAAACTTTCCGCAGATCGATGTGGTGGGCGGCAATATCGCCACCGGCGCTGCGGCGCTGGCGCTGGCAGAAGCGGGCGCTGATGCGGTGAAAGTGGGCATCGGCCCTGGCAGCATTTGCACCACCCGCATCGTGGCCGGCGTAGGCGTGCCGCAGATCATGGCGGTCGATGGCGTGGCCACTGCTTTGCGTGGCTCAGGCATCCCGCTGATTGCTGACGGTGGCATTCGCTACAGCGGCGATATTGCCAAAGCCATTGCCGCAGGCGCAGGCACGGTGATGATGGGCGGCATGTTTGCCGGCACAGAAGAAGCGCCGGGTGAAGTGGTGCTGTATCAAGGCCGTAGTTACAAAAGCTATCGCGGCATGGGCAGTATTGGCGCGATGCAGCAAGGCAGCGCCGATCGGTATTTTCAAGAGTCCTCCACAGGCAACCCCAATGCCGACAAGCTCGTGCCCGAAGGCATCGAGGGCCGCGTGCCCTACAAAGGCTCCGTGGTGGCGATCATCTTCCAACTCGCAGGTGGCATCCGCGCCAGCATGGGCTATTGCGGCTGCGAGAGCATCGCTGCAATGCAAGCACGCGCCGAATTTGTGGAAATCACCACGGCAGGCATACGAGAAAGCCACGTCCATGATGTACAAATCACGAAAGAAGCGCCTAACTATCGTGCAGAATAGCCACCATGCTGCTGGATGAACTGCACCAAATGAAAAGCGCGCTACATAGCTTGGCTAGACAGTGCGGCGCAAAGCGTTTGCGCGTGTTTGGCTCAGTGGCGCGCAGAGCAGAGCGGCCCGACAGCGATGTGGATTTTTTGGTGGAGTTGCCTAGTGGCTACGATCTGTTTGCTCAGAGACTGGCGCTTACGCAAGGCTTGGCCGATATACTGCAGCGCAAAGTCGATCTTGTGCCCGAGCACGAGCTGAACCAGTATCTGCGAGATAGCGTGCTGCGCGAGGCTGTAGAGATATGAGCAAAGATTGGCAGGCGCATGCGAGGCACATCTTGGATGCCATTGCTAAAGTGCGCCGTATTGAGCAACGTGGCAGTTTGCTTAATGATGAAGTGCTCTACGACGCTGCATTGCGAAACTTGCAAACGCTCTCGGAAGCTACGCAGATGCTGCCAGATGAGATCAAAGCAAATTACCCCCATATTCCTTGGCGCGAAATCAGTGGTTTTCGCAATATCTTGGTTCACAACTATTTGGGCGATATTGATGCTTTGGCAGTGTCTGCCGTGATCAATACTCATTTGCAGCCATTGCAACAGTCCATTGAGCACATGCTATCTGGGCGCAACTAGTTTGAAACAATGAGCCTTGTTGAAAGAAGTGTGCCGATTTCCTCGTCAAAGCCACGTCCATGATGTACAAATCACGAAAGAAGCGCCTAATTACAGGGCAGATTGATTTTTTCGTCAGAGCTTCATGCTTTTGATGTACAAAGCAAGTTCATTCTTTTTTTACATCAGGAGCACATCATGGGTATTATTTCTTTCTTCAAAGAAGCGGGTCAGAAATTGTTTGGCAGCAAGCCAGAAGTGGCCGCAGCAGTGGCTGAGCCGAGCAATGAAGAAAAAGCTGCTGCTGCTAATGAAGCAGCATCCAGCGCAATCAAGGACTACATTCGCTCCAACAATTTACCTGCCGATAACCTGAGCATTACGTTTAGCGGGGCGGATCAAATCGTCACGGTAGCGGGCCTAGTAGCCACCCAAGAAGAGCGAGAAAAGATCATCACCTGTTGCGGCAATGTGCATGGCGTAGCTGGTGTGGCCGATGAGATGACCTGCGATGAGCCGGATGCGCCTAGCTGCCAGTTCCACATGGTCGTCAGCGGTGATAACCTGTCAAAAATAGCCAAGCAATACTACGGCGATGCGAATAAGTATCCCGTGATCTTTGAGGCGAACAAACCGATGCTCAGCCACCCTGATAAGATTTATCCCGGCCAGAACCTGATCATTCCTGCGGAAGCTTGATTTAACCGAGATTCAGAAAAAGCGGCTGCAAAGCCGCTTTTTTTTACGCCCGAACGCAGTCAAAGTGCCAAGCTGAGCAAAGGGTAAACCCCGGGCGATTTATAATCGAAGGCTTTGCTGATGGCGCGCCGCGCCATCAGCTCCTTTTGGCCTTAGATCATTTCCCCCAACATGGCTTTGATTGTTCATAAATACGGTGGCACCTCGATGGGGTCTACCGAGCGGATTCGCAATGTCGCTAAGCGCGTGGCCAAATGGGCGCGCGCTGGGCATCAAATGGTGGTTGTGCCCTCAGCCATGAGCGGCGAGACCAATCGCTTGCTAGGCCTTGCCAAAGAGCTGGCTCCTGCCAAACAGACTGCCTCTTACGGCCGCGAGCTCGATGCACTAGCTGCTACAGGCGAGCAAGCATCGTCTGCCTTGCTGGCCATTGCGCTGCAAGCCGAAGGCATTGATTCGGTGAGCTACAGCGGCTGGCAAGTGCCGATCAAAACCGACAGCAGCTACACCAA
>JAYVJQ010000399.1:0-2812 GCA_043769055.1 Allobrachymonas sp. | reverse complement strand
ATGCTTAGAAAACTCGCGCACCATGTAGCTGCCCGGAATCCACACCGGCAAACTCACGGTTTGATTCTTCGCGGGTTTAGCGATCGTGAGCGTGATTTGCCACAGATGCGCATGCGCATCTTTGACAGAAATATCGTAGTGAACCGCAGATGAATTTGCCATGATTTATCTTTTGAGTAGGGTTTTGATTTTCATTCCACCTGCCCAGCATGCTCCGAAATAAATAGCACACGATGCAAGTAATACGCCGGCCATCAGCCCAATTCGCTTCAAACTCTGCTCTTGCATTGCCACCCAAGGCACAGCCTGCGCGCACCACAGCAGAAACACCGCGAGCAAGCTGCTGGCCGCAATCACTTGTAAACTGAGTATCGCCCAACCGGTTGAGGGCACATAGGTTTTGCTGCGCAGCAAACCCACAAGCAACCACAGTGCATTGATCAGTGCGCCCAGACCAATTGAAAGAGCCAAGCCTGCATGCAAGAGATGCGGCACAAGAAAAACGTTCAGCACTTGGGAGAAGATCAACACCACAATCGCAATTTTCACCGGCGTTTTAATGTCTTGCTTGGCGTAGTAGGCAGGCGCGAGCACCTTGATTGCCACCAGTCCCAGCAAGCCCACGCCATAACCCATGAGCGCGAGCGCCACTTGATTCACATCGCTGCCCTTGAACGCACCATAGTGATACAGCACCGCCACCAGCGGATGCGCAAAGCACACCAGCGCTACCGCAGCAGGCACAGCCAGCAGCACGACGAGGCGAAGCCCCCAATCAATCATCGAGGAGAATTTTTCGCTATCACCACTGGCTTTGGCCGCGGCTAATTGCGGCATGAGCACCACGCCTAGCGCCACGCCAAGCATTGCGGTGGGAAATTCCATCAACCGGTCTGCAAAGCTGAGCCAACTCACCGAGCCGGTTTGCAGATGCGAAGCAATTTGCGTGTTAATCAGCAGCGAGATTTGCGCCACGCTCACACCAAGGAGCGCGGGCAGCATCAAGGTGAGTATTTTTTTGATAGCAGGTGAGGCAATAAATCTGCCGGCTACCGCTGGATTCCATGTGAATTTCGGCAACAAAGCCATTCTTTTTAAGGCCAGCAGTTGAATGCCCAGTTGCAACACACCACCGACCATCACGCCCGCTGCCAGTGAGTAAATCGGCTCGATCCCTCGCGCTTTGAGCTGCGGCGCAAGCAGCCAAGCGGCGGCAATCATTCCGACGTTGAGCAACACAGGTGTGGCAGCCGGCACGGCAAATTTCTTCCACGTATTGAGCACGCTGGAGCACAGCGCCACGAGCGACATGAACGCGATATACGGAAACATGAAGCGCGTGAGCAATACCGAGACTTCAAATGCGCGCGGCGTTTGCTGCAAACCACTGGCCATGGCCCACACCAGCAAGGGCGCGGCTGCTACGCCAACGACAACAGTGATGATCAACGCCCAGAGCAGCACGGAAGCCACTTGATCGACGAGCAGCTTGGTTGCCGCTTCACCCTCTTTTTCTTTGCTCGCAGCCAGCACGGGTACGAAAGCTTGGCTGAATGCGCCTTCTGCAAACAAGCGGCGCAACAAATTCGGAATGCGAAACGCCACATTAAATGCATCCGTCATCGCAGAAGCCCCAAACATCGCCGCCATCACCAGCTCGCGCACGAGGCCAGTGATGCGGGAGGCGAGCGTCCAGAGGGAGACGACGGAGGCGGATTTGAAAAGAGACATTGCTTGGCGAGTATTTATCCTGAGTTTACCTGTGCAAGGGCTGGCGAATTTTCAGCTTCTACTTCAAGTGGCTGAGTTGGTGAGGCTGCGGTTAGCGCATGGGCGATTTTGTGAGCGAGCGGCGCAGTTTTTCCGGAGCGCTAGGCCACCAGTTTCGCGAGGAACCATGAGCCCATGCGCTAACCGCAGCCTCACCAACTCATTCCAAGCAAGAAGCACTCAATGCGACAATCTTGGCATGTTCAACGTGATCCTCTTCCAGCCTGAAATCCCGCCCAACACTGGCAATGTGATCCGCCTGTGCGCCAACACCGGCTGCAATTTGCACCTGATTGAGCCGCTGGGCTTTAATTTTGACGACAAACACATGCGCCGCGCCGGGCTCGATTATCACGAGTACGCCAGCCTCTCGCGCCACGCCGATTGGGCCGCTTTTTTAGCCACTTGCCAGCCCGATCCCAGTCGCATCTTCGCCTTCACCACGCGCGGCAGCCACAGCGTGTTTGCGCAAGCTTTTATCCTCGGCGATTGGCTGCTGTTTGGCCAAGAGACTGCCGGCTTGCCCGCTGAGCTGCGCGACGGTTTCCCGCCCGAGCAACGCCTGCGCCTGCCAATGCGCGAGGGGCAGAGGAGCTTAAATTTGTCGAATGCTGTGGCCGTGAGCGTGTTTGAGGCTTGGCGGCAGAATGGGTTTGGTTGAGGACATTGAAACTCGAAGATTAAAAGTCGGAACACAGAAAGCACAGAAAAAAGACAATACAAACGCAATGTGTGATGACTATCAAAGCTCCTACCTATTCGATTGATTTTCAGTAATTTCTGTGCTTTCTGTGTTCCTGAGTTTGCTTGGTACTTGAACGCCCTATCCAAGAAGCAAAAACGCCTGCAAGAAGCAGGCGTTTTCGTTTGGCACATCACACCTTCAAATCGTTGCCTCTTCCCTCGCATAGCGCCGAATCAAGCCTTACAACGAAGAAGAGCTGCTCAGCTTGATTCGGCGCTATGCGAGGGAAGAGGCAACGATTTGAAGGTGTGATGTGCCAAACGAAAACGCCTGCTTCTTGCAGGCGTTTTTGCTTCT
>JAYVJQ010000398.1:0-4068 GCA_043769055.1 Allobrachymonas sp. | reverse complement strand
GCTGCGGGCATCACGATTGTGTTAGCCGCCAGCTTCATGCCCGATCTGCCGCGCAAATTGGGCAGTTGGACGCTGGTGGTGATGGCGTTTGCTGGCGGGTTGGCTGTGACTTCGCTGATTTATGCGTTGGCGCAAAACAGCAGCGCGGGCGTAGGCACGAGCATGGCGCTCATGCTACTCGCAGGCGTGGCAGTGAACGCGCTGGCAGGCGCGGGGCTCGGATTTTTGAGCTTTCTAGCTACCGACGAGCAACTACGCAGCTTGCAGTTTTGGTTGCTGGGAAGCCTTGGTGGCGCGAGGTGGAGTGCGGTGATTTTGGTCTCGTGTACGGTGCTTGTATCGTGCATTGCGGCTTTGCTGCTGGCCAAGCCGCTTAACGCGCTTGCTCTGGGCGAAGCGCAGGCGAGCATGCTGGGCGTGGAGGTGGAGCGACTCAAACGCATCAGCATCGTGATCACAGCGCTGGCTGTGGGTTCTGTGACAGCGACCACCGGCATCATCGGCTTTATCGGCTTGGTCGCACCGCATGCGATGCGGCTCATGGTGGGCTCGGATCATCGCTTGGTGCTGCCCGGCTCGGCGCTGCTGGGCGCAACTTTGGTGCTGCTGGCTGATGCCGTGGCACGAACGATCGCCAAGCCTGCTGAGTTACCGCTGGGCGTACTCACTGCGTTTGTCGGCGTACCTTTCTTTTTGCTGCTCTTGAGAGCGCAGCGCAGCAGGATTATGTTGTGATGATCGACGCAACTCACACCATCGAAGCGCGTGGCTTAAGCATGCGTGTTGGTAGCCAAACGATCGTTGCGCCACTGGATATGACATGGCAGGCGGGTCAAGTCAGCGCGATTTTGGGGCCCAATGGCGCGGGCAAATCCTCGTTGCTTTCTATGCTCAGCTTGGAGCGCCGCGCAGATGCGGGCGCACTGTCGATCAATTCGCGGCCCGCCAACGGCCACCAAACAGGCAGCTACAAAAGCGCCGAGTTAGCAAAGTTTCGCGCGGTCATGCCGCAGGCCAGTCAAGTGGCTTTTGATTTCAAGGTGAGCGAAGTGGTGGAGCTGGGGCGCTATCCGCATCGCTTGCAGCCAAGCGCAGACGAGACGCTGATCGCCGCGCGCGCGATGGATCTCACGCAAGTGGATCACTTGGCGCATCGCGCTTTCAACACTTTATCGGGCGGCGAGAAAGCGCGCGTGCATTTGGCGCGTTGCTTAGCGCAAATTTGGGAGCCGATGCCCAGCCTCGGCAGCCGCTGGCTGCTGCTCGACGAGCCGACCGCCTCGCTCGATTTGTCGCATCAGCAAGCCGTCATGCAAACCGTGCGCCGCTGGGCACTCGACCAAGGCGTGGGCGTGATTGCCGTGCTTCACGATTTGAATCTCGCGCTGCGCTTTGCTGATCAGGTGGTGGTATTGCAAGCAGGTCGTTGCGTGGCCAGCGGGCCAACTTCCAAGCTGGCTCCCGCGCTGATTGCGCAGGTCTGGGGGGTGGATTGCCGCCTCACGCAGCGCGCTGATGGTTCTCCGTATTTAATGCTCTAACTGTCACGTTCAAATACTATCA
This sequence comes from Allobrachymonas sp., assembly GCA_043769055.1. Lineage (GTDB taxonomy): Bacteria > Pseudomonadota > Gammaproteobacteria > Burkholderiales > Burkholderiaceae_C > JANMDU01. Next base: position 2,505 of record JAYVJQ010000398.1, on the reverse strand, counting down.
AAAAAGTAGCACTCTGCGCATATTCTATGCCGGCTACTTGCTTAAAACGTTTCAAAAACTATGCCTCAGATCAGTTGATCTATGCCCGCCCAAGTCAGCTGCTCGCCTGCATCCCCCACCCGCCTCCCAGCTCGGGAAAGATGTATTTTTCAGAAAAACTTCATAAACTCCTGAAATTCTCTTGACTTTTAAATGCGAATCATTATCATTTGCATCATGGAATTTAATTTTCCGTATTCCTCTCTTATTTCTCAAAGCAGGCACACCATGTTGTTCACCCCATCCGCTGCATCCATAGCCGGCTCTCATTTCGCTTTTGCACCTGAGCATGAGGCTACCGTCAGCAGGCAGCGCTCCAGCCATTCAGATGCGCCTCCGCTACCCAGCGAGAGCTTGCTGAGAGGCCACAAAATCGTTGAAATCGTGCACAACGGCAGCCTCTACAAATTGCAAGCCACCAAGCTAGGTAAGCTCATTTTGACGAAGTGAGCCTGCCATGCACACCTGCTCTCACCCACAAGAATCTGTCAGCGACTACGCCATCACGGGCCTTGAAGCTATGCTCGCGGGCACACTCGCGCTCATGAGCGCTTACGCGCACGGCGCATGCAAAGCGCATCAAGGCTTGATCAGCGGAAAAATTCTCTCCAATTTGTGTTGCTTGCAGGCGCAAAACGCGCTCAGCCCCGAGTTTCGCAAGGTGCTCTCACAGGTGGGGCATTCTTGGCAGCAGCATCAACTCGTGCAGTTGGATGATGCGCCGATGACGCTTGCGCCTAGCCCGCAGAGCTTTAGCTTGGATGCGCACCGCGTGATGCAGTAAATAAAACTTCAAATTTTTGAACTGCAATTACGAATCATTCTCATTTCGTTTATACTTAACATTATGATCATTTGCGTTTGCAACCGAGTTTCTGACCGCGACATCAGCAAAATGTCGCAGGGCGGCGCTTCGTTTGACGAACTGCAATGGGAGCTGGGCGTGGCCACGCAATGTGGTCGCTGCGAGGATTGCGCACGCGAAGTGCATGCGCAATGCCAAGCCAGCGGCAATGTAGCTTTGTGCCGCGATGCCAATGTGCCGCCTCGCTCTGCGCGCAGCGTGATCATGCTCCAGCCAGCTTGAGCCTCACTTGCGGCCTTTTTAAGTCAGCCAACTTGCCCTGCCTGCACGCAAGTGCTGAGCAGTACATTTTTTGATTTTTTTAACACCTACGTTATGGCTCAAGCACGTTCCGCTCATTCTTCATTCAAACAAGCATTTTTAAAGAAAAAAGGGCTAGTAGCCGGCATAGAATATGCGCTGAGTGCTCCTGAATTCATAGTAAATCAGCCATCACATTCTGCCTCCAAGCTGCTGCCGCTGGGCGCGATGCTGCTGGCTGGCTCATTGGCTGTTCCAAGCTATGCACAAACCACAACGAACCCTGCTGCCAGCCCCGCTGCAGAGACCACACTCAAGCCAGTGATCGTGCGCGACCAGCGTGCACAAGAGGGCAAAGACAGTCTCAAAGTCAACCGCAGCAGCACTGCCAAAGGCAATCAGGAGCTGCGCGATATTCCGCAATCGATCACGGTAGTCACAGAAAAGCTGATTGATGATCGCAACTTAGACACTCTCAAAGAAGTGCTGCACAACACGGCGGGTGTGACCTTTCAAGCAGCAGAGGGCGGTGAGGAGGATATTCGCCTGCGCGGCTTCTCGCTGGCTGGCACGGGCGACATCTTTTTAGATGGCATGCGCGACCCAGCGTTTTATGAGCGTGATACCTTTAATCTGGATCGCGTGGATTTGCTGCGCGGCTCGGCCTCCATGCTGTTTGGCCGAGGCTCCACGGGCGGCGCAGCCAATCAAATCAGCAAGCAGCCTTCGTTGTATGGCGATCATGAGGTGAGCACCACGCTGGGCAGCCACCAATACCGCCGCATCACCGGCGATTTCAATATTCGCACGGGAGAGAGCGCCGCCTTGCGCATCAACGCGATGCACACCAAGGCCGACAACGATGGGCGGGGCAATGGTTTGGATAAAAGCGGCATTGCGCTGGCTTATCGCCACGGCATTGGCGAGCGCCATGAATTCAACGTGGGTCTGTCGTACTTAGACAATAAAAATCCTCGCATGAACTATGGCCTGCCGTGGCTGCCCGCCACCACCCCGGCAACTGCTGCCACCCCACGCAGCCTGATTCCGGGCGTTAGAAACAGCGCTTATTACGGGATGGACAGCGACTACAACGCAGGCACAGCCACCATCTTCACTGCTGGGCATTTGCTGCGCTTCTCGCCACAAACTGAGCTTAAAACTCAGCTTCGCCGGGGCTTGTACACCCGCGACCAACGCGCCAGCGCGATTCGCTTCACTGCCAACACCACAAGCGCAGCAAACATTGGCCCGGCTACGCTCTTCAACCGCAACACCAACCTCAAAATCCAGCAAATGGATGTGACGCAGTTGCAGTCAGACCTGTCCACCAAGTTCGAGGCAGCAGGCTTCAAGCATGA
>JAYVJQ010000397.1:0-7872 GCA_043769055.1 Allobrachymonas sp. | reverse complement strand
CCAGTTCCTGGAACGCGTGATGGTGGCGCTGCTGGCGCAGGGCCACCTGCTGGTCGAAGGCGTGCCGGGGCTGGCGAAAACCATCACCGTGAAGACGCTCGCCACCACGCTGCGCGGCAGCTTCAAGCGCATCCAGTTCACGCCCGACCTGGTACCGGCCGACCTGGTGGGAACGCGCATCTTCAACCCGCGCACCGGCGAATTTTCAACCTCGCTCGGGCCGGTGTTCACCCACCTGCTGCTGGCCGACGAGATCAACCGCGCACCGGCCAAGGTGCAGAGCGCGCTGCTCGAAGTGATGCAGGAACGGCAGGTCACGATCGCCGGTGAAACCCACAAGGTGCCGGAGCCGTTTCTGGTGATGGCCACGCAGAACCCGATCGAGACCGAAGGCACCTACCCGCTGCCCGAGGCGCAGGTGGATCGCTTCATGATGAAGGTGCTGGTGGATTACCCGAGCGACGAGGAAGAGCGTGTGATTGTGGATCGCGTCACCGGCCCAGCGGTGCAGGTGCGTGAGGTGGCGACTGTGCAGCAACTTGCCGAGCTGCAAAAGCAATGCCGCGCGGTGTATGTTGACCCCTCGCTGGTGGACTACGCCGTAAGAATAGTGACCTGCACGCGCACCCCCGAGAAGCATGGCCTGAAAGATTTGCGCCAGCAAATCACCTATGGCGCAAGCCCGCGTGCAACCATTGGCCTCACGGAAGGTGCGCGGGCGCTGGCCCTCATGCGCGGGCGCACCTATGCGCTGCCAGAAGATATGAGCGATCTCGTCCCCGATGTGCTGCGCCATCGCATTGTGCTCTCGTATGACGCGCTCTCCAGCGGTATGACACCCGATGCGCTGATTGCCAAGATCATGCAAGCCATTCCAGCGCCACCTAAGCCGCTCAAGCATGTGGACAGCGATGAAAAATTGGTTGCGTAAAACGTTCTCGTTCAATGCATCGCCTGTTGAAGAGCAGCAGGTGATTGATCCTGCTCTGCCCACGAAAGCTGAAGGTTTTCTCAAGCGCTTGGAGTGGACGACAGTTCGCCGCCTCGATGGCATTTTGCAAGGCGACTACCGCACCTTGTTTCGCGGCGCGGGCTTAGATTTTGCGGACTTGCGCGAATACCAATCGCACGATGATGTGCGCCATATTGACTGGAACGTCACAGCGCGCACGGGCACACCGCATGTGCGGGTGTTCACCGAAGACCGCGAGATGGCCGCTTGGTTTGTGTTGGATTTGAGCGCCTCGGTAGATTTTGGCAGTGGAGAGCGGCGCAAACGCGATGTGGCCAATGAGCTAACTGTCGTGCTAGGGCGTGTGCTCACAGGGCATGGCAACCGCGTGGGTGCGCTGCTCTATGGCGGCGCGGGAAACATAGCTCGTGGAGCCAGCGCTAAGGGCGCTGGGGGCGGTATCGACAAACTCATCCCCAGCGGTGGTGGGCGCAGGCATGTGCTGCATCTGGCGCATGAGATGCTCAATCACCGCGCGGCCAGCAATGGCGGGCAAACGGATTTGCGCAGCTTGCTCGATGCAGCGGCGCATGTGATCAAGCGGCGCAGCACGGTCTTTGTGATTTCTGATTTTTTCAGCACTCCGGGCTGGAGTGCGCCCTTGCAGCAGCTAGCTCGCCGCCATGACGTGACAGCGATTCGCCTGCTCGATCCGCTAGAGATGAAGCTGCCCGATATGGGCCTGATTTCCCTACGCGACCCAGAGACGGGCGAGACGCAAGTGGTCGATTGCGATGCCAAATTTTTGCGCCGCTTTGAGCAACTAGCCAGCACGCAAGAGGCTACGCTGCGCGAGCAACTGGCCAGCAGTGGCGTGGATACGCTGGAGATTTCTACGCAAGATGATTTGGCCGATGCCTTGATTCGCTTTTGTGCGCTGCGCAGGCGCAAGAGCCGCACGCGCGCCTCACAAAACCTTCACTCTTTGGCACAGGCGGCATAACCCATGAACATCCCCGGTGTGAATTTTCTTTGGCCAGAATTTCTTTGGCTTCTCTTGGCTTTGCCGCTGCTCATTGTTTGGTACATGTGGCTATTGAAGCGCCGGCGTAAAGCCGCTGCGTCGTTTTCATCGCTCTCGCTAGTGAAGCAAGCGATGGCGGGTCAAGCCGCTTGGCGCAGGCATGTGCCGCCCGCTTTGTTTTTACTCGCACTGGCAGCGATGCTGATTGCGGCCTCTCGCCCCATGGCCGTGATCACACTGCCCTCGAATCAAAAGACGATTATTTTGGCCATGGATGTGAGCGGCAGCATGCGCGCCACCGATATTCAGCCCACGCGATTTATCGCCGCGCAACAAGCTGCCAAGCATTTCCTGACCACCTTGCCGCGCGAAGTCAAAGTCGGCATCGTGGCCTTCGCAGGCTCTGCGCAAGTGGCGCAATTTCCCACGCTCAACCGCGAGGATTTGGTGCAAGCGATTGATCGCTTTCAAATGCAGCGCGCCACCGCCACCGGCAATGCAATTGTGATTTCTCTGGCCACGATCTTCCCAGATGCGGGGATTGAGCTGGCGCAAATGGGCGGCAATCGCCCTATGGCCCGCTCATTGAACGAGCCGCCGAAAGAGAAAAAAGAGCACACGCCCGTGCCACCCGGCTCCTATTCCTCAGCAGCCATCATCATGCTGACTGACGGCCAGCGCACCACGGGCGTTGACCCGATGGAAGCCGCCAAAATGGCAGCTGACCGTGGCGTGCGCGTCTACACCGTGGGCATTGGCACGGTGGACGGCGAGACGATTGGCTTTGAAGGCTGGAGCATGCGCGTGCGCTTGGATGAAGAAACCTTAAAAGCAGTGGCCAGCCGCACCGCCGCGGATTACTTCTATGCGGGCACTTCGACCGATTTGACCAAGGTGTATGAGAAGCTGTCTTCACGCATCTCAACTGAGAAAAAAGAAACAGAAATTTCAGGCTTGCTGGCCTTGCTGGCAGCGATGCTCACCATCATCTCCGCTTCACTTTCTGTGCTGTGGTTTAACCGAGTCATGTGATTTTTTGGCCTTGCCAAGCGCGGCATGCCTGCGATAAGCTAATCGCATGACGCTTTCCACCTTAATTCACGCTGGCCTTGTGCGCCCTGATATTCCTCGCGCTGCGCTGGTGCTCATGGGTGGTGGCGCGCGCACGGCGTATCAAGCAGGCGTGCTCCAGGCATTCGGTGAGATGCTGGCCACATCGAGCACCAGCGCGCAAGCTGCAAAATTTCCGTTTCAGCTCTTGGTAGGTACATCAGCAGGCGCATTGAACGCGAGCTTTTTGGCAGCCCGCGCGCATCAGGGTGCTGCTGGCCTTGCGCAACTGGCCAAATTTTGGCAAGGCTTGCGCAGCTCGCAGGTGTATCGCCTGCATGTGCCCGCTTGGACGCGGCTCTCCCGCATTGCCACGGCTTGGCATTTGGCGCGCCAAGCGCGCGAGATGGGGGCGCTGCTGGACAACATGCCGCTTATTGACACGCTGCACAAAGCGATTTCTCTGCAAGGCATTGATGAGGCACTGGCGCAGGGCGAAAAGCAAGGTGCGGTGCATGCGCTGGCAGTGACGGCTTCGAGCTACACCAGTGGCGTGCACTGGACGTTTTGCCACACGGCGCGCGACTCACGCCAGCAGGCTTGGCAGCGGCCCGGCAGGCGCGCTGAGTTTCAGCCGATCACGATGGAGCACTTGATGGCATCGAGCGCCATCCCGCTGATCTTTCCCGCGCAGCCGCTGTGGGTCGATGGGCGCAGTGAATTTTTTGGTGATGGCTCGATGCGGCAGACCTCGCCCTTGTCGCCCGCGCTGCATTTGGGGGCGCACAAGGTGCTGGTGATTGGTGTGGGGCAGCCTGAGCGCAGCACATTTGGGAATGCGGCAGCAAACCCTGCCCAAGGCATTGTTTTAAAGCAAAATGAGCAACTTGCCGGCATGGAATCTGCGCAGAGTGCTCCTCAATTAATAGCGCCCGGGGTGGGCGGCATACTCGGCCATGCACTGGCCAGCGTGTTTCATGACACGCTGCGCGGCGATGTGGAGCAAGCCCAGCGCATGAACGATACGCTGGATCAACTGCCGCGCGAGTTAGCAGCAGTGCTGCCGTATAAACGGGTGCAGGTGATGAGCTTGCAGCCCAGCCAATCATTGGATGCGCTGGCTTTGCAGCATGCGCAGGCGCTGCCACCGGCGGTGCGCTCTGTGTTGCAGTCACTCGCTGGCAAATCCGCTGGTGGCGGTTCGGCAGGCGCGGGGCTGGCCAGCTATTTGCTGTTTGAACCCGTGTTCACAGAGGCGCTGATCGCGCTCGGGCAGCACGATGCGTATGCGCGCAAAGAAGATTTGATGGCGTTTATAACTGCCTGATCAAACCGGCACGGGTTTGCGCAAGATGGTACTGGTCTCTTGTCGACCCAGCAAGCGACCCCACCAGCTACCCAGCCGAACGCCCAGACCGCCTGAGGCTTTGGACTCGGGCTGAATGGCGCGAACCAAGGCAAGACAAGTGATGGCCCGCATGATGGAAGGCCGAGTCATGCGCAGACTGTTTTGCAATTCATCGGCGGTGCGCGAGCGTGTATCCAGAGCGCGCAAGATTGCCACGCAATGGTCGCCCAGCGCATGCTCCTTCAGATGCGGCGCGCGGCGGTGTGTGAGCGGTTCGCTTAAAAAATTGCTGGGCAATATATCTGCCAGCATGGGTTCGGGGCAGCGCTTTGCAAAATCCCACAAAGCCGCCTCTAGCATGAAATGGTGGAAGCCCTCGGCTCCAAAATTTCCAGAGCGCGGCAGGGGCATCAATACCGCGTTGTTCATGCGCTCGACACTGCAACGGTCGAGCAAATGAAATCTCCACACGTGCGGCTCGATCACTGCCACCAGTTGATTGGACTCCATCGCATGCAGCCGATGCGTGGCCCACTTCTCGCGCAACTCCCAGGCCATCGCGCCAACGGCATAGAGCATGCGTGCGCCCACTAAGTCATCGAGTAGTTGACACAGGCCTCGCTCAAGTTCTAGCAATGCTTCTGGAAAATTCAGCGAGGCCAGATCATCTTCCTCAAGCTGGGAGGTGTCCACCGTGTGGCCCAAAATGCAAACGGGCTTGTTGCGATGCCAGCCGTGGCTGTCCAGCACCACCTTGCGGGAGCGAAATAGACTAGACGAGGTGCCCGAGCTGTTGGGCATACCCGTGGCACCAGGTGTGCCGGGGCTGCCCAAGGCGACGGTGGACACGTCAGATTGCGCCACCACACTGAAGCTATGCACCAAATAAGCATCGGCTGCCACACCGGGAGGCGCCATACGCCAGCGCACAGGCATGCTCAGGCGCTTGGCCAACTCCATCAAGCGCATCGCATCGGCTGCTGCAATGCCAATTGGCCGCAGAAAGATAATCGGCAATGCAGCGCCTTGCCAGCTTTGCTCACTCATGTCTGTATATCGATTCCAATGGGATTTAAATGCGGCACATTCGCTGCAAGATACTGCGGATCACTGATCTATGGACACATCATACGAAAGCGCACCCGCTTTGTAAGACTATCGCGGCACACAAAACAGCATCCTGCGCAATTGAGCGCAGCAGCGCGGTATTTTTGCAACAGCGTTGTGCATTATTGAAACGCTTCAAATCAGACCGCAAGTCGCGTACTTTCCTTGACCTCTTCCATTACAGCGTAAGTGCGCGTCTCGCGCACGCCGGGCAGCGCCCACAGCACGCGACCGGCAAACTCGCGGTAAGCGGCCATGTCTTGCACACGCAGCTTGAGCAAATAATCAAAACCACCGGCCACCAAATGGCATTCCATGATCTCGTCATGCACTTGCACGGCGGCTTTGAAGGCATCAAACACATTCGCCGTGGTGCGATCCAGCAGCACCTCGACAAACACGGCCATGCCGCGCCCTAATTTTGCAGGGTTGAGCCGCGCCTCATAGCCCAAGATCACGCTGTCTCGCTGCAAACGCTGCGTGCGCGCGAGCACTGCGGTGGGCGACAGGCCAATCGTCTCGGCCAGCTTCAAATTGCTGATCCGGCCATCGACTTGCAAGACTTGCAGGATTTTGCGATCAATCTTGTCAATTTCTTCCGAAATATCTTGATTCATAGTGAATTACTCAGTTTATTTGATGATTTTAGTGAGCAATTGCATGAATTTTGAGGAAAGATGGCGAACAAATAAGTCGTCCTTTCGTCCTTTCGTTCTTTCGTCATTGCCCCCCAAATGAACACCAACCGCCTCCCCACCCCCTACCGCGAAGAATCTGCCATCGTGAGCCAGCGCTTGGCCAGCCTGCAAGGCGCGCTCGATTGGAGCCAAGCCGCAGCCAGCGCCCAGCCTTGGGTGCGGGCCGTGCGCGATAACCCACCACCCTTTTGGGCCATGGAATCGCTGCTGCGCGAATACCCACTGTCAAGCGCCGAGGGGCTGGCCTTGATGCGCTTGGCCGAAGCCTTGCTGCGCATTCCTGATGCAGACACCGCCATTGCACTGACTGCCGATCAATTGGCCAAAGCTGATTTTGAGAGCGCAGGCGAGGGGGCATTGAAGCGCCTGAGCGCCTCGGCAATCGCCATGAGCAAACACTTTCTGCCTAGCCAAACCGAGCCCGCAGGTTTGATGGCCAAGCTTGGCGCCAAAACTGTGGTGGCTGCCACGCTGCGCGCGGTGCAACTCATGGGCAAACAGTTCGTGCTTGGGCAAACGATTGATGAGGCGCTGGATGAGGCAGCATCGCAGCGTAAAAAGTATCGCCAGACGTTCGCAGGGCCGCCCCAAGAACGGCTGCACCCCCTTGGGGGGCTAGGCGTAGCCTGGACTGGGGGTCATCTCGTCTTCAGCTTCGACATGCTGGGCGAGGGCGCGCGCACGCAGCGAGATGCGGATGGCTATTTGGCCAGCTACACCAATGCTATTAAAGTGATAGCTAGTCGACTAGATTCTATGCCGGCTACTAGCTCAAAAAGCCTTAAAAATACCCCTCAATCCACCGATGGCATCTCCATCAAGCTTTCCGCCCTGCACCCGCGCTACGAGTGGAGTCACGCCAGCCGCGTGATGACGGAGCTTGTGCCGCGCGTGTGGCAGTTGTGCGAGCAGGCCGCCCGCGCCAACATGAACCTCACGATTGATGCAGAAGAAGTTGATCGCTTAGAACTCTCGCTCGATGTGCTCGATGCGCTGCTGGCAAAAGTCGCTGCGCATCATCCGCAGTGGCAAGGGCTGGGCTTGGCTTTGCAGGCGTATCAAACCCGTGCGGTGGAGCTGATTGATGAGGTGGCTCGCATGGCGCGCCAACATGGCGTGAAGCTCATGTGCCGCTTAGTCAAAGGCGCGTATTGGGATGCTGAGATCAAGCGTGCGCAGGAAATGGGTCTCGCGCATTACCCCGTGTTCACCCACAAGCACCACACCGATGTGAGTTACCTGGCCTGCGCGCAGGCGCTGCTCAATGCAAGCGACGTGATCTATGCGCAGTTCGCCACCCACAACGCCGCCACGATTGCCGCGATTGCACAGCTCGCGCAACGCAAAGGTGCGGCGTATGAACTCCAACGCCTGCATGGCATGGGCGAAGGTATTTACCGCGAGGTGTTGAAAAACCCTTTGATCCCCCTGCGCATCTACGCCCCCGTGGGCGCGCACCGCGATTTGCTGGCCTACCTCGTGCGCCGCTTGCTGGAGAATGGCGCGAATTCATCCTTTGTGCATCAGCTCACCGACGAGCATGTGCGGCTTGATGAGCTGCTCGCCTCGCCACTGTACTTGTCTGCGCAAACGGGGCTGCCACTGCCCGCGAATTTGTACGGCAAGCAACGGCGCAACAGCGCAGGATTTGATTTGGCCGATGGTGAGCAACGCGCGCCGATGCTTGAGGCGC
>JAYVJQ010000396.1:0-3444 GCA_043769055.1 Allobrachymonas sp. | reverse complement strand
AGCCCGCGCGATACCGGGCCGCAGCTCAAAAAATTCCTCGCCGTGCTGGCTGCGCATCGTACCGAGATGGAAGGGCAATTGGCCGAATTGCAAGCTCAGCTCGATGAAATCAAGGCGCATGAGAAAGAAGCCAAGGCGCTGCTGGCGAAAAGTGAGAAAGTTAAATGAACGCGATGCATGACCGGATCGAAGCGAGCTTCAAGCGCCAAGGCATGATGCAGGCACTGGGCTGTGAGCTGGTCAGTGTAGAAAAAGGTCGCGTGGAATTCGCGCTGCCCATGAGTGAGAAGGTGACTCAGCAGCAAGGCGCTTTTCATGGCGGCGCTCTCGGCGCGCTGGCTGATATTTCCTGCGGTTATGCAGCGCTCACCGTCGCGCCCGAGGGCATGGAAGTCACCAGTGTGGAATACAAAATCAACTTCACCTCCGCTGCGGTGGGCGAGCGAGTGCATTGCATCGGCGAAGTGAAAAAAGCAGGGCGCACGTTAGCTGTGTGCCAAGCAGAATTGTTTGATGTGAAAAATGGCGAACGCAAAAGCTGCGGCTTCATGCAGGCCACGATGATCTATGTAGAAAAGAGGTATTGATATGAGTTTGCCCGGACTGAATTTCCAACTCGGTGAGGACATCGACGCACTTCGCGATGCGGTGCGCGATTTTGCGCAGGCCGAGATCGCGCCGCTGGCGCACGACACCGATAAAAACGACCAATTCCCCATGCACTTGTGGCGCAAGATGGGTGAGCTGGGCGTGCTCGGCATCACGGTAGAAGAGGAATATGGGGGCGCGGGCATGGGCTATTTGGCGCACATGATCGCTATGGAAGAAATTTCCCGCGCATCGGCCTCCATTGGCCTGAGTTACGGCGCGCATTCCAACCTGTGTGTGAACCAGATTCGACGCAACGGCACGCCCGAGCAACGCAAGAAATACCTGCCCAAGCTCATCTCAGGCGAGCATGTGGGCGCGCTCGCTATGAGCGAGCCGGGCGCAGGATCGGATGTGATCTCGATGAAATTGAAAGCGGAAGATAAAGGCGGCTTCTACCTGCTCAATGGCAGCAAAATGTGGATCACCAACGGGCCAGATGCCGACACGATGATTGTGTATGCGAAGACTGAGCCCGAGCTAAACGCACGAGGCATCACTGCTTTTATCGTGGAAAAAGGCATGAAAGGTTTCTCCACAGCACAAAAGCTCGATAAGCTGGGCATGCGCGGCTCGCACACAGGCGAGATGGTGTTTCAAAACGTGGAAGTGCCTGCCAGCCACATCATCGGTGGCCTCAACAACGGTGCAAAAGTGCTCATGAGTGGCCTCGATTACGAGCGCGCCGTGCTCGCCGCAGGCCCGATTGGCATCATGCAAGCCGTGATGGACAACGTGATTCCCTATATTCACGACCGCAAACAATTCGGCACCAGCATCGGCGAATTCCAGCTCATCCAAGGCAAGGTGGCCGATATGTACACCACCTTGCAGGCAGGCCGCGCGTTTTGCTACCAAATCGGCAAAAACCTCGACATGCTCGGCACCGAGCATGTGCGCCAAGTGCGCAAAGATTGCGCTAGCGTCATCCTCTGGTGCGCTGAGATGGCCACCAAAATGGCCGGCGACGGCATTCAAATTTTCGGCGGCAACGGCTACATCAACGAATACCCCCTAGGCCGCCTCTGGCGCGATGCCAAACTCTACGAAATCGGCGCCGGCACGAGCGAGATTCGCCGCATGCTGATTGGGCGGGAGTTGTTTGCGGAGACGGCGTAGAAGTGATTACAATGTAATTACTTTTCGGAGGCGTGTTATGCAAACGCAAGTTATTCAAGTCGGTAACTCTTTAGGTATTCGCTTGCCTAAGTCAGTATTGGAATCATTCTCGCTCGTGAAGTCGGCCAAACTGGATATCCAAACGCGCAGTGGCAGTATCGTTTTAAGGCCGCTACGCAAGCCGCGTGACGGCTGGGCACAGGCATTCCAAGATGCGCCTGCTCTGCAAGAAGATTTGTGGGGTGATTTACCCTTGTCCGATGCGTGGGAAGATGCCAATGCCTAAGCCAGCGATACCCTTGCAAGGTGAGGTTTGGTGGATCAACCTTGATCCGACAGTAGGTGGTGAGATCAACAAACGCAGACCTTGCCTCATCGTGTCGCCCAATGAGGCCAACGAACATTTACTCACGGTGATTGCTGCGCCAATTACTAGCACCATTCGACCTTGGCCCACGAGGCAAACGATCAAGCTGCAAAAGCAAAACAGCTCTGTTGCGCTAGATCAAATTCGTGCAGTTGACAAAACACGCCTCATCAAAAAAATGACGGCGATTGATCCAGAGCCTGCTTTGGCAATTCTTCGTGAAATGTTTGAAAGCGTTTGAGCGCGTATCTATCAATCCATCCAAGGATTGATCACTTTGATACCGCAGGATTCAAAGCCAGCGGTATCGCGCGTAATGATGGCAGCTTTGTGGGTTGCGCAAATGGCGGCGATGGCGGCATCGACGAATTGAATCGGGCGAGCCGCCTTTTTTCTGCGGCGCAAGATATCTGCAAAGGCTTGCGCGCTGGGGCTATCAAACGTGAAGACGCGCTGCTCCAGATCAATATCCCAAATTTCTTGCGCAGCCGCTAGCATGCTCCGCCTTCGCTTGCCATCGGGCAGCATGGCTAAGCCACCCAAGATTTCTGCTTGGCAAATGGTTGTGGTGGCAAATTGAGCTTGCGTGTGCCGCGCAAACCAAGCGAGCACGGCTGGCTCAGCCTCTGGCTTCATCAGCTCGGAGATGACATTCGTATCTAAGATCAGCAGCATGTTTTATTGTGAGTAGTCAGGCGAAGAAAAGTCTGGCAGAGCGCGATTGCTCGTGCGCGCAGGAATCTTCAACTCAACACCACCCAAAGTCTTGAAGCGCGCATGGATGCGGTGACCAATCGATTGCTTCTCTAAGGCTGCTTGCTCACCCAACTGCTTGGCTGCGCGAGCGGCTGCTTTATTCAAAATCTGCCGCGCTTCCTCGGCCATCGAATGGGCGTGCTTTACTGCCAAAGCTTGAAGAATTGCCTTGGTTTTCAGCGGTAAATCGCGGATGAGGATGGAGGAACTGTTCATTTGTTCAATGATAGCAAAAATTCGTCAGAAGTGATATCACTATTGCCCGGTATACTTGAGTCATGCCACTACGCCACCTCCTCGCACACAACAAACAATGGGCCGCTTCGATGGAGCGGGATAAACCGGGGTTTTTTACGGGCCTGTCTCAACAGCAGAACCCGCGCTACATGTGGGTGGGTTGCTCCGATAGCCGCGTGCCTGCGAACCAGATCACGGGGCTGGAGCCCGGCGAAGTATTTGTGCATCGCAATGTGGCCAATGTGGTGGTGCATTCGGATTTGAATGCACTCTCGACCATTCAATATGCGGTGGATATGCTCAAGGTGGAGCATGTG
>JAYVJQ010000395.1:0-5853 GCA_043769055.1 Allobrachymonas sp. | reverse complement strand
GATATCGTGCCCACGCCTTGGCGCAATGGCGGCGGCATCACGCGGGAATTGCTTGCTTGGCCCGAGGCTTCAAATTGGCAGTGGCGCGCTTCGGTGGCGGAGGTGGTGCGATCTGGCCCGTTTTCTAACTTTGTGGGCGTGCAGCGCTGGTTTGCAGTGCTGCATGGGGATGGGGTTGTTTTGGAGGTAGATGGCCGATCTCATCAGCTCGCTGCTGGCGATGCGCCTTGGAAATTTAGTGGTGCTGCGCAAACAACATGTCGTTTGCTGGGCGGCGCGACGCAAGATTTCAATTTGATGGTCAAACAGGCTCATGCGGCCCGGATGCAAAGGGTCAATCAGCAGCTGGTGGTCATCACCAATACTCCTAAAATAATAGCAATCTATGCAAATTCTATGCCGGCTGCTGTGCTAATTGATGATATGAAACATGAATGTGTTGCCAAAAGCCTGAGTTGGATGCAGGTTGATGCAGACGCTGTGCTGAAGATTCAAGCCAGCGATGCACTATGGATGGAGATTGATGGATGAATACGCCACTGACCGCTTGGCTCCATTGCAAGGCTGCAACCATGCAAGCCGATGCAGGCGTACCGTATGGCTTGATTGAGGATGCAGCAGTCGTGGTGCAGGGTGGTATGTTGCATTGGGTGGGTTCTCGCAAGGATTTAAGCCCTGAGCTACTGTCCAGTTGTGCGTTCACCATTGATGCCCAAGGCGCACTCATCACGCCTGGTTTGATCGATTGCCACACCCATTTGGTCTATGGCGGCAACCGCGCGGGGGAGTTTGAGCAGCGCTTGAATGGTGCAAGTTATGAAGACATTGCCCGAGCCGGTGGCGGCATTGCCTCCACCGTCAAAGCCACGCGCGCCGCAACGCAGGTGGAGCTGATCGCGCAAAGCACCCCACGCCTCAAAGCCCTGCTGGCAGAAGGCGTGACCACGGTTGAAATCAAATCGGGTTACGGCTTGGCGCTAGAGCATGAGATCAAAACACTGCGCGTGGCACGAGGGCTTAGCACTGCGCACCCAGTATGGGTATGCACCACTTTTTTGGGAGCGCATGCAGTGCCCCCTGAGTTTGCCGGGCGATCAGATGATTATGTGGATACTGTGCTCAAGATGCTCCCTGTTGTGAGCGCTGAGGGCTTAGTTGATGCGGTAGATGCGTTTTGCGAGCGAATCGGCTTCAGTGTGACGCAGACAGAAAAAGTTTTTCAAGCAGCTCGCGCTTTGGGTTTGCCCGTCAAGTTGCATGCTGAACAACTCAGCGACAGCGGTGGCGCTGAGCTAGCCGCACGCTACCAAGCGCTCAGTTGCGATCATCTTGAATGGCTCAGCGATGCGGGCATTCGGGCGATGGCGCAAGCTGGCACGACTGCCGTGCTGCTGCCTGGTGCGTTTTATTTTTTACGAGAAACCCGATTGCCGCCGATTGCCAAACTGCGCTCAGCGGGTGTGCGAATAGCGATTGCGACCGATTGCAATCCCGGCAGCTCGCCCTGCACATCGCTGCTCTTGATGCTGAACATGGCTTGTACGCTTTTCAGGCTCACACCAGAAGAAGCCTTGGCAGGAGTGACGCGGCATGCAGCGGCTGCTTTAGGCTTGAGTGACAGGGGCGTGCTGGCCGCAGGCATGCGGGCGGATTTTGTGCTGTGGGATGTGCAATCACCTGCTGAGCTGAGCTATGCTTTTGGCAGCAACCCGCGCCTGCAAACAGTGTTCAATGGGCAAGTCATATGACGTTTCAACTGCATCAAGGAAGCGTGCCTTTGCTGGTGAGCATGCCGCATGTTGGCGTGCAAATTCCGCCTGAATTGCAAAGCAGCTACACGCCTCGCGCGTTGGCGCTTGAAGATACCGATTGGCATTTGGCGCGGCTGTATGATTTTTTACCCATCATCGGAGCAAGTACGCTGCACCCGCAGTACTCGCGCTATGTGATTGACTTGAACCGCCCGCCGGACGATGCGCCGATGTATCCGGGTGCAGCGAACACCGAGCTTTGCCCCACGCATTTTTTTACTGGCGATAGACTTTATAAAGCAGGCCAAGAGCCATCTCCCTCTGAGATCCAACGTCGCCGGGTCACGTATTGGCAGCCTTACCATGATGCGCTGGCAGCAGAACTGGCGCGTATCAAAGCACAGCATGGCTATGCCTTGCTGTGGGATGCGCACAGCATTCGCTCACACATTCCTTGGCTATTTGAAGGTAAGTTACCAGATTTGAACATTGGCTCAGCCAGCGGGGCAGCTGCTGCGGCGTCCATCAGCGATGCGGCAGCTTTGCAGGTACAAGGCTTAACGCTCGCTGTGGACGGCAGATTCAAAGGTGGCTACATCACGCGCCACTACGGCCAGCCGAGCCAGCATATTCATGCCATTCAGCTTGAAAAATGCCAAAGCCTTTACATGCAAGAGACATTGCCTTTTGCCTACGACACAGCTTTAGCCTCTCAGCTTCAACCGATTCTCAAAAGTATGGTGCTGGCCAGTTTGAGTGCAGCGAAGGCTTTGTATGCGTGACCCGCAAAATACCTATTTCACCCCTTGGGCTTGGGTGCAAGGGGGCTGGCAAAAAGATGTGCTGCTCACTGTGGCAATCAATGGCACATGGGAAAAAATTGAAATCAACGCCTCAGATAAAAAGCACGCTGCCATAGATGTTTTGCACCCTGTTTTGCCGGGGTTGGTGAACGCCCACAGCCACGCGTTTCAAAGAGCGATTGCCGGCATGACGGAGCGCGCTGTTACGGGGCAAGACAATTTTTGGAGTTGGCGCGAGCGCATGTACCAAGCGGCGTGCAAGATTGGGCCTGAGCAACTCGAAGCGATTGCCGCCTTTCTGTATGCCGAGTTGCTGCAAGCTGGTTACACGCAGGTGTGTGAATTTCATTATTTGCACAACGATCTGGATGGCAAAGCCTACGCGGATCCGCTTGAAATGTCGCTGGCGATGGTGCGCGCCGCGCAGCGTGTGGGCATCGGCATCACGCTGCTGCCTACCTTGTACATGCGATCGGGCTTTGCTGCCAGCGGCCTGCGCGATGATCAGCAGCGATTTGCATCAACTCCTGATTCGATTTTTAAAGTCATCGATGGGATTGATCAGCTTGCAAGCGACGCACGGGTCAACACGGGCTTGGCCTTGCATTCCTTGCGTGCGGTGGGCTTTAGCGCTTTGAATGAAGCTGTGGCTCTAGCCAAAGCCCGCAAGCAGGCCATCCATATTCACGTGGCCGAGCAAACCGACGAGGTTGCAGACTGCATTGCGACGCATGGCCAGCGGCCTGTGGAGTGGTTGCTCAACCACGCAGGACTCGATGCCCGCTGGAATTTGGTACACGCCACGCACACCACGGGCGCAGAGCTGCAAGCTGTGCAACAGTGCGGTGCTTCGATTGTGCTGTGCCCGAGCACCGAGGCGAACTTGGGTGATGGTGTGTTTGATTTGCCCGCGTATGCAAATGTGCAAGGCAAGTGGTCGGTTGGCTCAGATAGCCACGTCACCCGCAGTTGGCAGGAAGAGCTGCGTTTGCTTGAATATTCACAGCGTCTGCAACTGCGCCAGCGCAATGTCTTGTCGGGTCTGCACGATCAAAGGAATTCTGTAGGCACTGCTGCGGCGCTTTTCAACGCAGCTCTTTCGGGCGGCAGTGCAGCTTGCGGTTTGCCCATGGGCGGTTTGGCGGTGGGGCAGCGTGCTGATTTTGTAGCAGTGGATACCACATCGCCCGCGCTCTTGGGTGTGCCGCAGGATCACCTGCTGGATGCCATGATATTTTCCAGCCCTGATGCGCAGTTCAGCCAAGTGTTTGTTGCGGGCCAACGCGTCGCTCAAGCAGGTCGCCTGGAAGATTGGCCACGATTGGCTTCTGATTTCACGCAGGCGATGCGCCAGCTTTGGGCTTGAACTCACCGCATCGCAGCGTTTTTATCGCCTTTAAAAGCGCGAAAAGTATTCGCGGCGCAGCCAATCTGTCTTGTCTTCAGTTGCTTCGTAGCGGTTGATTTCTTGGCACTTGATCTGCGCGAACCAAGAGAGCACTTGCTCGCCAAATCCTCCATTGAGCGCTGCATCACGCAGCAATGCCTTGAGCGCTTCATCTAGGCTGACCGGTAGTTTTGCAGCGTTGCTTTCGGAAGGGGGCGATTCTAGGCCGCGAGCGATGCCATCTAGGCCTGCATGAATGTGCGCAGCAAGATAGAGATACGGATTAGCCAGCGGTGAACCAATGCGGTTTTCAATGCGGGTGGCCTTGCCGGCAGAGATGACGCGCAGCATGGCGCTTCGGCTGTCCACGCCCCAGTTCGCTCGGGTGGGCGCGAGGGCATTGGGCTTGAAGCGCTCGTAGGCATCGATTGTGGGATTGGCTAAAGCGCAGATGCCGCTGGCATGTTGCACAAGGCCAGCGAGCCAGTGCATGCCGATGGGTGATAACGCCTCGTTTGGTGCAGATACAAATGCATTGCTGCCAGTTTGCAAATCCACCAGCGATTGATGCAAATGCCAGCCGCTGCTCATGATGCTAGGGAAAGGCGGGCGGCACATGAAGCTAGCATGGTAGCCTGCGCGCTGCAGGGCTTGGGTGACGGCGCTGCGAAACAGCACCATGCTGTCGGCAGCGGCCAGCGCATCCTGTACTTCAAACACGGCCTCTACTTGGCTGGGGCCAAACTCTACTTCGAGCGAAGTCAGTGGCAGGCCAAGAGCCGCGCAGGTGCTGCGCACGATCTGCAAAGGTTCATCGCAGCGATCTAAATTGCGCTCAGAGAGCAGGCGGTAGCCGGGGTGAATCATCGAGACTGCGGGTGGCATTCCGGGCCAAGCGGCCAGATCGGGGTCGGTTTGCGGGCGAGCGTTTTCTATTTTGTAAATATGAAATTCAATCTCTAGGCCACAGCGCAGGCCATAGCCTTGTGCTTGGAGTTGCGCTAAGGCCCGTTGCAAGATGCCGCGCGAATCAATCGCCAGCGGCTGGCCATTAGCACCGAGCATCTGCGCTTGCAGCCAAGCGGTGTGTGGCGCCCAAGGCAGAGTTTTGAAGCTCTCAAGGATTGGCTTCACCGTGAAATTGCTTGCTTGCTGAAATGCCGCCAACATGGGCAGATGCGCAAGGCCATCGGCTTCAAACACTTTAAAGGCCGTGCGATCACTCGTGTCTTTCAGTGCTTGCGTGCCCACCATGCCGATGCCTTCCGTCAGAGCCGCTTCGAGTGCGCGGGGCATAATGCTTTTGGCGCGCAGCTCGCCATGCACATCGCACCACGCGATGCGCACTTGGTTGATGCCGGATTCTGAGACGAGGCGCAGGATTTGGTCAGCAGTCATGCTTCAAGATTGTTTATTTGAATACCGTTCGCCCTGTCCTGAGGTATCGAAGGGTCAGCCTGAACGGATGAAACAATACACAAAGAGTTGTGAATCATGGCATGACCCAAGATGCTTTCTGTCGCTTAGCGGCCAGTTGCTCCAGCACCCAAGCCTCCCAAGCATTGCTCGGCGCGAAGCCATCGACCGTGCCGGGCGGTTCGTTCAGAGTTTGCAAGGCAGGCATTGCAGGCGGCGCATGGCCTTTTTCTGCGGCATCTTGCGCGCGCTGGAGCCAGCGGCGATAGAGCGCGATGATTTTGTCGCTCGTGGCCAAATGCTCGCGTGTGCGGTCTTGCAAACCCTTGTTGCCCCCAGCCATGACTGTGCCCATACTTTCAACCGCCCACTGGTCATGCACGTTGATATCGTCTTCGCCCATGCCCAGAAAAGTGCGCGTCATTTGCTCTTCTGGCGAGAAACCCCAAGCGTTGTGCGCGCCAGCGCGTGGCGTGTAGTCGGGCAGGTTCGTATA
>JAYVJQ010000394.1:0-3031 GCA_043769055.1 Allobrachymonas sp. | reverse complement strand
GGGCAAAACCACATCGCGCGTGGCAACAGCCAACGGCATGCCCGTGGTGCAAGTCGATGACGGCTTTGACCGCGCATGGCGCAGAGTCGGCTTGAGCCTAGACCGCACTGGCTTCACGGTAGAAGACCGCAACCGCGCTGATGGCATTTACTTCGTTCGCTATGTTGAGCCAAAGGCCGACAACAAAGAGCCTGGCTTTTTCAGCAAGCTGTTTGGCGCAGGCGGCAATGACGCCGCTCCGCTCAAATACCGCATCGCTGTCAAGAGCCAAGGCGAAAGCACGACGGTCTCTGTGCTCAACGCTGCGGGCGCTCCTGAAGCTTCTTCAAATGCCCAGCGTATCGTGAAAGTTTTGGCTGACGATTTGCGCTAAACCGCCATCGGATTGTGAATCAAGCCAGCCATCGCGCTGGCTTTTTTCATGGCCTCACTACAATGACTCCCATGCCCGCACCCTCGCCTTTTTCAACCGTACCGCTTGCTGAGCGCTTGCGCCCCAAAACGCTGGGCGCCGTGATCGGGCAACAGCATTTGCTGGGCAGCGGCTTGCCTCTGCGCACAGCCTTTGAATCGGGCGTACCGCACAGCTGCATTCTCTGGGGCCCGCCCGGTGTGGGCAAAACGACCATTGCGAGA
This sequence comes from Allobrachymonas sp., assembly GCA_043769055.1. Taxonomy (GTDB): domain Bacteria; phylum Pseudomonadota; class Gammaproteobacteria; order Burkholderiales; family Burkholderiaceae_C; genus JANMDU01. The sequence goes on along the minus strand of JAYVJQ010000394.1, from coordinate 2,395 downwards.
CTGATGGCCAGCAGTTTCTCTGCGCAGTTTATTGCGATCAGCGCCGTGCTCGGTGGTGTCAAAGATATCCGCGAAGCGGTCGATGCAGCTGAGGCCGCGCGCACTGGCCTTGCGCCGCAGCGCACGATTGTGTTTGTCGATGAGGTGCATCGCTTTAATAAATCTCAGCAAGATGCCTTTTTGCCGCATGTGGAAAGCGGGCTGTTCACCTTCATCGGCGCGACCACTGAGAACCCGTCTTTTGAAGTAAATTCTGCCCTGCTCTCGCGTGCTGCGGTGTATGTCTTAGAGTCACTTTCCGAAGAGAATTTAAAGCAAATTGTGCTTCTAGCCGCCGCAGAATATGCGGCAAGCGCTACTGAATTGATAGTAATTGACGATGCAGCGCAGGATCGCTTGGTGCAGTATGCCGATGGCGATGCGAGAAGGTTGATCAACACTTTGGAGACACTTTTCGTGCTCGCTAGAGCGCAGAAGCTGCAAACCATGAGCGATGAATGGCTGCTCAAAGTACTCGGCGAGAAAATGCGCCGCTACGACAAAGGTGGTGAGCATTTCTACGACACGATCAGTGCGCTGCATAAATCGGTGCGTGGCTCTGACCCCGATGCCGCGTTGTATTGGTTTGTGCGCATGCTGGATGGCGGCGCCGATCCGCGCTACATGGCGCGCCGCCTAATTCGCGTGGCCAGCGAAGATATTGGCCTAGCCGATCCCCGCGCCTTGCGCATGGCGCTTGATGCCTCCGAAGTGTATGAGCGCCTCGGCTCTCCCGAGGGCGAGCTCACGCTGGCTCAGTGCGTGATTTACCTCGCGATGGCGCCCAAATCAAACGCTGCGTACATGGCCTACAACGAAGCTAAAGCCTTGATTAAAAAAGACAGCACAAGAGCTGTGCCCCTGCATTTGCGCAATGCGCCCACCAAGCTGATGAAGGACATTGGCTTTGGAAAAGAATACCGCTACGCGCACAACGAAGAAGGCGCATTTGCCGCCGGAGAGAGCTACTTGCCCGACGGCATGACTGAGCCGAATTTTTATCGCCCCAACGACCGCGGATTAGAAATCAAAATTGGAGAAAAATTACGTGAACTCAAAGCACGCAATGCTGCCGCCCGCTTACAAATTTTTGAGAAGCCTTCTTGATGTAATTTAGTGATCATTAGCCCAACTGATCCAATCTCAAAGCGGCTGATGGCAGCAGTTTCACCGGGAAAACCCACCCCAAACCAGCCACTTCAAGCAAATCTGCCCAAAAGCGCTTCGATACAATCTGCGCACCAACCCGCCGGCGATTTGCAAAAGCAGTATGGCGGGTTTTTTGCTAGCTATTTGGTGATGCGGCAGTCATGATCCAACAGGTTCATGCATTCGCACCATCGACACGGAGATTTTTTTCATGGATATTTTTCTGCAGCAGATCATCAATGGTCTGGTTCTTGGCAGCATGTACGCACTGATTGCGCTGGGCTACACCATGGTGTACGGCATCATCCAGCTGATCAATTTTGCACACGGCGAGGTGCTCATGATTGGCGCTCTCACGAGTTGGGCCATCATCGGAATGATGAAGGCGGGTATGCCCGGCGTGCCAGGTTGGTTGATCTTGGTGCTGGCATTGATCATTGCTTGCATCGTTTGCGCCACGTTGAACTACATCATCGAAAAGCTTGCTTATCGTTCGCTGCGTAACAGCCCACGGCTTGCTCCGCTCATCACAGCCATCGGCATGAGTATCTTCCTGCAGACCATCGCCATGATCATTTTTGAGCCAACCTTCAAGTCCTATCCGAACTTGATCGGTGCTGACCCGATTGCGATTGGTGGCGCGGTGATCACCGTGACGCAGATCTTCATTCTCGGTATCACAGCGGTTTGTTTGGCCATCTTGAGTTTTGTAGTGGGTAAAACCAATCTAGGCCGCGCCATGCGAGCCACCGCTGAGAACCCTCGCGTTGCAGCGCTGATGGGCGTCAAACCCGACACCGTCATTTCTGCAACCTTCATCATCGGCGCGATTTTGGCAGCCATTGCGGGCGTGATGTGGGCAACAAATTACGGCACCGTGCATCACAGCATGGGCTTTCTGCCTGGCTTAAAAGCGTTTACAGCAGCCGTCCTCGGCGGCATTGGCAACCTCGCAGGCGCTGTGGTTGGCGGTATTTTCTTAGGCTTGGTTGAATCGATTGGCGCAGGGTATTTAGGCGCGCTCACAGGAGGGGTTCTTGGCAGCCACTATGTTGATATTTTGGCCTTCACCGTGCTGATCATCGTGCTCACGCTCAGGCCATCGGGCTTGCTGGGCGAGCGTGTGGCAGACCGTGCGTGATCCAAGGAGACCGACATGTTGAAATTTGACTTTAAGAATAAAACACACCTCATCCTGATGGCGCTG
>JAYVJQ010000393.1:0-3200 GCA_043769055.1 Allobrachymonas sp. | reverse complement strand
GTTTCTAGTTGAGTGATCTTCATTTTGTGATTGTGGCAAAGATTTGGTGGTTTGTACTTTGTTGGTGTTCCTGTGGCCTGTAGGAGCCGTATTCGGGCGTGCTCATGTACCCTGCTCGGGACTTGCGGCACATGCCGCTGAAATAACGATAAAACGCTCCGCGTTTTTAAGCCTGCGCTGCGAAAATCGCCCGCCCGAATACGACTCCCACAGGCCGGTCGTAGGCAAGGGGAGTTCCAGCCTCAAAGCGCCAACGATGCTTGCAGTTGCTACGATTACTGCGCGAAGATATTCCGCACATCAAATAGGCCGCGAGGGTTGGGGTTGCTGCGGCTGCCGATTTTCGCAGCACAGGACAAGAAAACGCTTTGCGTTTTCACCATTATTTCAGGCGACGGGTGTCTCTATATTTCCGAGCAGGATACATGAGGCAGACGCAGCAGCCCAACCCTTGTAGCCGCTGCAACCAAGACGAAACCACCCAAGCGCTACGAATTCAATAGCACGTCGCGCAATAAATACGACGGTAAACAACCAAAATCGCTTAAAAACTACTTCATCTGCACCGCGCCAGACACAATCACCACCACCGTGCTGCGCCCTGCTTCTACCGGCACGGATGCATCTGCGGAAGACATCTTGGCTTCCATGGCCAACATGCGGCCACGCGGCTGCACGAAGCCCTGATCATTAGCCTGCACATTTACCTCGCGCACGCTGTAGCCCGCAAAACCGAAGCCCTTGCTGATCTCTTGTGCTTTGCCTTTGAAGCGATCAATGGCTTGCGCTGTGACTTCTGCCTCCACGCGCGCTCTGGCTTCGCGCGAGAGCCCGAAGCTCACATTGCCCAAAGTCAACGTATTGATCTTGCCGGCCACCGTGCTGATGCGGGCGAAATCTCGGCCTTCTAAAAAGAGCTCGGTCGTGCCCTGCCAGCCATTGATCTTGCCATCACGCCCGTAGCGCGGATACAGCGAGAATGCGCCGGTGCGCACGTCGAGCTGGCCGGGTTGCGCGACTTTCTTCGCCTCGGTCAGTGCGGCATCGAGCGCGGCTTTAAGCTGAGTCTGCACCGCAGCTGCGTCCGTTCCATCTTTCGTGCTGCTCATCTGAATCGTGAGCAAATCTTGCTGTACTTCTAGGCTGCCCTGCGCTTGGAGGGAGACGACGTTTTGGAGTGTTTCCATACGAATATTTTGAGAAAAAGAGGATGTAGCCGGCATCAAACCTGCGCAGAGTGCTATATAAAAAATAGCGTTTTTCATACAAACAGATTGGCGAGCGAATGGTGATGTAGATAAATTCATGATGGCATCCTAACTGGGCAAGTGGGTTTTGTCTCATAAAAGCGCGCAGCAAGGCTGCGAATCGGGCCGAGAATTTGGCAGCCGATAGGCATTGAACGCAGCGTTTTTGCTTTTGGGGTGAAACGGGCTGAAATACCGTTTAATTGTCATTCAGACAGCTTTTAAGATGTGTTGAACGCGCAATATATGTAACAAAAAGGACTTTTCAGACATTTTTCACAACTTTTCTCCGAAAAATACAGGTATATTCCAGACTTGTTACATATTTACAGGAGTTTCGCATGAGCCAAGATCCCAAATCTCCAGACCGCATCATGGTTGTTGATGATGATGCTCGCATCCGAGATCTGCTGCGCCGCTATCTCACCCAAGAGGGTTTTGAAGTGATCGTGGCCGAAGACGGCAAAGCGCTTTCTCGCGCCATGATTCGCGAGCCGATCAACCTCATCGTGCTCGATCTCATGCTGCCGGGCGAAGATGGCCTGTCGATTTGCCGCCGCTTGCGTGCCTCTGGCGACCGTACGCCGATCATCATGCTGACCGCCAAAGGCGAAGACGTGGATCGCATCGTGGGCCTTGAAGTCGGCGCTGACGATTATTTGGGCAAGCCTTTCAATCCGCGTGAGCTGCTCGCTCGGGTTCATGCCGTGCTGCGCCGTCGCCCAGCCACAGAAGCACCTGGTGCGCCTTCCACGGAAAGCGAAAACGTAAATTTTGGGCCGTTTGACTTTGATCTCGGCCAAAGAACTTTAAGGAAAAGTGGCGAAGAAATCGCGCTCACCACAGGCGAATTCGCGATGCTCAAAGCGCTCGTTCGTCACCCCCGCCAACCCTTGTCGCGCGAAAAGCTCGCTCAGCTCGCGCGTGGCCGCGAATTCGAGCCATTTGATCGCAGCTTGGATGTGCAAATCTCGCGCCTGCGTAAGATGATTGAAAACGATGTCGCTCAGCCGCGCTACATCCAAACCGTTTGGGGCGTGGGCTACGTGTTTGTGCCGGATGGCAAGAGCTAATCCGTTAGACTGAGCGTGTCGATCGGGCGATGTAGCGCTCGGTCTGCACAAGGCGTCTGTGTCGGCTGAAGATTAAGTCCACACAGCTATCCAAGTTTTTTCTAGCTCTCCATCTTTGCCCTGCGCCCGACATGAATTCCACCAACAATAGTATTCCCGGTGGGCGGCGCGCAGATGATCCGGCTTTACCATCGCATCTGCCCTCCGGCATGGCAGGCAGCGCAATGCCTACGGGGCCCAATTTGCTCGAGACGATGCCAGCGCCGCTGGTCGGCCGCCCCAACGGCACGATGACCAAAGTTCGCGTTAGCCTGTTCTGGCGCACTTTCTTTTTGCTGGCGCTCCTGCTCGTGGGCTCAGTGTTGGCTTGGCTGCAAACCTTTCGCGTGCTCGAATCGGAGCCGCGCGCTTCGCAAACCGCGCAACAAATTGCCTCGATCGTGAATCTTTCTCGAGCCGCGCTGGTGCACTCCGATGCCATCGCAAGAGTCTCGCTGATCAAGCAGCTTGCAGAGCTAGAAGGCGTGAAGGTGGTGGCACGTACGCCGGTAGATATCGTGCAAGGCTTTGAGGGCGATACGCAGATGCAGCGGGTCTTGGTGGATCTGCGCGTGCGGCTGGGCGAGAAGGCAACGCTTGCTCGCAAGGTCAACGGCGATGAAGGCTTGTGGGTGGGCTTTGGTATTGACAACGAAAAGTTTTGGCTGCAAACCGACCTCACCAAACTCGCTCCCGTGCCCGGCCGTGCTTGGCTGGCGTGGCTCTCCATTGCGGCCCTGCTCTCGCTGGCGGGCGCGGCCATGATTGCGCGGTTGATCAACAAGCCGCTGAAGGCGCTGTCGTTTGCGGCGGGTCGCGTCAAAGATGGTGATTTTGATGC
>JAYVJQ010000392.1:0-9233 GCA_043769055.1 Allobrachymonas sp. | reverse complement strand
TTGCAGCGCGCTTGCGATATTCAGTGCATGCAAGCCAGCCTCGGCGCTGCGATCAACGTGCCAGAAAAAGTCGCCGCCAAAACCACACACGATAGTTTTCAGTTTGATACGCAGTTCGGCGCGGGGCAAGATGTGTTTGATGCGCTCAAGCGGCGGGTGGACAAGTTCAATCCCGGCTATGCGCAATAGATGCACTATTAATTCAATAGCACTCCGCGCAGATTCCATCTCGGTTAACCTCTCAAAAAGCTTTATATATGAAGATAAAACGTATCTGCATCGTCGGCGCGGGCAGCATCGGTGGCTGGCTGGGCGCGCGCCTCTCGCGCTGCGCGGGTGTGCAGCTCAGCGTGTTCGCACGCGGTGCAACGCTGGCGGCACTCCAGCAACACGGTTTGCAATTGAATACCGCGCAAGGTGTGATCACCACTGCCGTGCAAGCCTCGCATGATGCGGCGCAACTCGGCGCGCAAGACCTCGTGATCCTCGCCGTCAAAGCACCCGCCGTGCGCGAAGTAGCCGCACAAATCACACCACTTTTGGGTGAAAACACGATACTCCTCTCAGCGATGAACGGCGTACCGTGGTGGTTCTTCAATCGCTTTGGCGGCGATTTGGCGGGCAGCCAGTTGGAAAGCGTTGATGCGGGTGGAGAGATTGCCAAGCATTTGAAGCCCGAGCACATCATTGGCTCGGTGGTGCATGCCAGTTGCTCGACTAGCAGCCCCGCCGTGGTGCAACATCACTTTGGCAATGGCCTGATCATCGGCGAGCCATCAGGCGAGCAAACGCCGCGCGTGCAAGCCCTGCTCGCTTTGCTGCAAGAAGCAGGCTTTGATGCCACACTCTCCGCTCAAATCCAACGCGACATTTGGTTCAAGCTCTGGGGCAACATGACCATGAACCCGATCAGCGCCATCACCGGCGCGACTACCGACAAAGTGCTGGCCGATCCTCAGTTGCGCGGCTTCATCCGGCAAGTGATGCTAGAGGCCAAAACCATCGGTGAAATCATCGGCATCCCGATCACGCAGGAGCCCGAAGACCGCCACCAAGTCACGCTCAAACTCGGCAGCTTCAAAACCTCGATGCTGCAAGATACAGAAAGTGGCCGCGCGATTGAATTGGATGCGCTGGTCAGTGCGGTGCGCGAGATCGGCGCTTTAGTGAACGTGCCCACCCCTTGGACAGATGCGCTCTTGGGCATCACCCGCGTATTTGCGCAGCAGCGCGGTTTGTATTAGCTGCCCACTTGCACCAACTGCTGCGGAGTTTTGGTGATCAACTGCGCATAAGCTTTGAAATCGCGATCCGCCGTCCACAGCTCGCTCACGCCATGCTCAACGCACAAAGCCGCGATACGTGCATCATGAAATTGCGCGCCGCGAATCGCTTGGCCTTGCGTGATGCGCTGCAACACGTTCACATGCTCAGGCGTGGGCAGCAGCAAGCGTGTTTGCCGGCGCTCTAGCAGTGCTTGAATCTGTGCGAAGGCCAAATCATTAGGTGTGGGCGCGGCGAAGATTTTCGGATTCGTCAGCACGGCCAAAAACTCATGCACACAAAATACCGGCAAGCCCCATGGCACGAGACCCGCCGCCAATTTCTCAAGTGCCGTGCGCGCAATCACATGAAAAGGGTTGTCATCGCGATGCGCGTAGATCAGAAAATTCGTATCCAACGCAATCATGCGCCACGCCCCATGCTTTGCGGCATCGGCGACTCATTGGCCAAATCGCGCCAAGCACTGGCATCCGCCAGCGCACCGCGTTGAATTGCAGGAGGGCGAAACACCAAATCCGGCAGTTCAGGCTCAGCCATTGCTTCGCGTGGGCGAATCGCCATTTGCAAACCGCGCTCGACCAATGTGCGCAAGCTCACCCCTTGCGCTTTAGCCGCAGCCTTGGCCTGCTCAAACAATGCATCTGATAAGTCAATCGTGGTTTTCATGCCATATCACCCATATTTCGATATGGGTGATATTTTAAACCATATCGATGCGTTGTGTCTCAAGCTGGCACAACACCGGCCTTCTTCACGAGTGCGGCATAACGGGCCAGCTCGCTTTTGAAATGCTCAGCGGCAAACTCAGGCGTAGTCACGCCGACAATGTTGCCTTGTTTGGCCATGGCTTCTTTGACTTCGTCGGTGGCAAAGGCTGTTTTGATGGCGGCGTTGATGCGTTGCACTTGCGCAGCGCTCATCCCTTTGGGGCCTACGCAGGCGATCCAGGCGTCGATTTGGTATTTGGGGAAGCCCGCTTCTGCTGAAGTGGGGATTTCTGGGGCTGCCGGACTTCTTTTATCCATCGGGATGCATAGCCCGCGCACCGTGCCCGCCTTGATTTGGCCCAAGGCGGCGGGCAGGGCGCTCACGCCCCAATCGACTTGACCGCCCACGATGTCGTTCAACATGGGTGCGAAGCCGCGATAGGGAATATGGGTGCTGAATGTGCCCGTCACGTCTTTGAACAACTCGGGTGCGAGGTGAAGAATCGTGCCGTTGCCGCTGGAGCCGTAGTTGTATTTGCCGGGGTTGGCTTTGAGCAGTGCGACGAATTCTTTCAAATCTTTCGCAGGAAATTTGGCGTTGACGATCAGCACCAGCGGCGTGTACGCCACGACGGCAATCGGCGTGATGTCGGCGATTGCGTCGAAGCTTAGGTTTTTCGTCACGCTGGGGTAGATGACGTGGTTGTTGGAGACGAAAGACAGCGTGTTGCCATCGGGCGCAGATTTGATGAGGTTTTGCGTGCCAACGATGCCGCCTGCACCGGGTTGGTTTTCAACAACAACGCTCGTGCCCAGCGCTTTACCCAGCTGATTACTCGCCGCGCGCACGATGCCGTCCACGCCTGAGCCTGCACTCACGGGGAGGATCAGTTTGGTGGTGGCGGCTTGTGCATGAGCGGGCAGGGCGCATGTCGCGGCGAGGGCCGTTGCGCTGTGCAGTGCTAGGCGGCGTGTGAGGTGCGTCATGCAGGTCTCCAAGTATTTTTTTATAAAAAAATGGCCAGTAGCCATTATGGAATCTGCGCAGAATGCTACTAATTTGATAGTAACTTCTTTGCTTCACTCTCACTGTACCCCAAGCTCACCAGCAGCTCCATACTGTGTTCCCCTAGCTTGGGCGGGTTCATGCGCAGGCCGGGTTGCTTACCGTGTAAGGTGAACGGAAAGAGCACGGTATCTGTCACGCGGCCATCGGGCAAGGTCATCGGCGTGAGGCCGCCTGTGGCTTTGAGATGTGGGTCATTGATCAAATCTTCGGGGCGATTGATCGGTGCGTATGGTAAGCCGTTGTCTTCAAATATTGTTGTCAGCTCGGCGGCGCTGTAGCCTTTCAGTCGCTCGCGCAGCAGTGGAATCAGCGTGGGCCGCTCGCGCACGCGATCATTGTTCGTCGTGTATTTCGCATCCGCTTTGAGATCGGGCAAGTTCAACACGCGGCAAAACACGTCCCATTGTTTGTCGCTCACCGCGCTCAGGAAAATCTGCTCGCCATCTTTCACCGTGAACACGTCGTACACGCCCCATGCGGAAATGCGATTGGGCATGGGCTCAGCAGGCACACCCGTGACGGCGTATTGCAGCATGTGCTGCGCGACCAAGAAGATGTTGTTTTCGTACAGCGCGCTTTGCACTTTTTGACCGTGGCCAGTTTGTTCGCGTTCGCGTAGTGCTGCCATCGCCGCAATGCCGCCAAACAGGCCGCCCATGATGTCATTCACGCTGCTGCCAGCACGCAGCGGTTGACCCACCGGCCCGGTCATGTAAGCCAAGCCGCCCATCATCTGCACCACTTCATCTAAAGCGGTGCGGTGCTCATAAGGCCCGGGCAAGAAGCCGCGCAACTCGATGTAGATCAGGCGCGGGTTGATGGCCTTTAGCGTCTCGTAATCCAGCCCTTGCGCAGCCATCGTCTCGGGGCGAAAGTTGTGGCTCACGATGTCGGCAGTGGCAATGAGCTTGTGCGCGGCTTCTCTGCCTTCGGGTGTTTTGAGATCGAGCGTGAGGGATTTTTTATTGCGGTTGAAGAGCGGATAAAAGCCTGCGCCTGAGCCAAGGAGTTTCCGCGTGTTGTCGCCTTTGGGCGGCTCGACTTTGATGACTTCAGCGCCAAGATCAGCCAGCAACATCCCGCAAGTCGGGCCCATCACCATGTGAGTGAATTCGACCATGCGGATGCCTTGGTACGGGAGTTTGTTTTCAGTGCTCATGAGGTTTGTCTTAAAGGATGAATGGCTAATGCGCAAAGAAGAAAGAGGAACACAGAAAACACAGAAATTGCACAGAATTCACAGAAGAACTCATTGAGATTGTTTATTCCATTTTTTCTTTTCTGTGTACTTTCTGTGCTTTCTGTGTTACTTGTCTTCACTGACTTCGCGCATCTGCAAACCCCAAGGGCAAGCCAGCCTCCGCCAGCATGCCATACAGTGGCTCGCCGGGTAGCCCGGCTTTCAGAGGCTCGCGCGCGGCCATGAGTAAGGCCAAATTAATGCCAGTCGATAAACCCATGCTCTCGAACATGAAGGTCAAATCTTCCGTCACCACATTGCCTGATGCCCCGGGCGCATGTGGGCAGCCTCCCAAGCCTGCGAGGGATGAATCGAAGGTGCGCACGCCTTCTTCGTAAGCCGCCAAGCAGTTCGCTAGACCCAACCCGCGCGTGTTGTGCATATGCGCGCTGTTGACTTTTTCGAGACCAAAAGAGGAAACAGCGCGGCGGTACATGCGGCGCACCTGCGCGGGGTTGGCCATGCCGGTGGTGTCGGCCATGCCCGTCTCATCTGCGCCAGCTTCAAGCAAAGCCTCCATGAGCGAGATAACGCTGTCTTCCGGCACGATGCCTTGCAGCGTGCAGCCAAAGGCCACGCTGATGCCCGCTTCGATTTGCACCTGGGGAGCAGTGTCGTTGCGAAACGCCACGATCTCACGCACCTGCGCGATCATCTCCTCACGCGTCTTGCGCACATTGGCGCGCGAATGCGCCTCAGACGCTGAGCAAGGAATCGTGATCTTGTGCGCCCCAGCCGCCAAGGCTGCTTGCGCGCCTTTTAAATTCGGCACAAGTGCCACCACCATCAAGCCCGGCAGGCTGAGCGCATGCGCAACTATCTCGGCCGCATCGGCCAGTTGCGGCATGAGCTTAGGAGGTACAAAGGAAGTCACCTCTATTTCGCGCAAGCCCGCCGCATAGAGCGCAGTGAGCCAGCGCTTTTTATCTTCGGTCGGCATGGTGCGCGCAATCGATTGCAAGCCATCGCGCATACCGACTTCGCTAACTAAAATTTGAGGTTGAGTTGCAGTATTCATAGGCTGCGATTTTCCTCCTCGGTATTCCCCCGAGCCATCGCCAACCGCGATGGCTACGCACCTTGTTGGCGAGTTTGCCGCCATAGGCTCACGCTGCAAGCGTATTCGCTGCGAAACCAATGCGCAAAAGCGCTCAAGCTGCCAAAGCCCAGAAGATGAGAAATATCGGAAATGCTGCGGTCGCTACCCTGCAGTTGGCGCATCACCAGTTCTTTGCGCACGGCCTGCAAGATGCTGCTGAAAGTTTGCCCTTCGCGCTGCAAATGCCGCGCTAAGCTGCGCCTGTCTAGGCCCAAGATACTGGCGACTTGCGTTGCCGTGCAGCGGCCTTGCGCCAGCAACGCTGTGACCAATTGCCGCACGGTTTGCTGACTGCTCTGTGGCGTGTGTGCGAGGCTACGCTCCAAGGCGCGCTGCGTAAATCGCGCCAATGCAGCATCGCGTCCGGGCAGTTGCGCGGCAAGTGGCGCGCGGGCGCAGGCGATGCCATTGAAGGCGGCGTTGTACTCTAGTGGGCAAGCAAACAAGCGCTTGGCAAAGCTGGTGTCAACAGGCGCGCGATGCGTAAAACTGATGCGCTGCGCACGCCAGCCCGCGCCCAGAAGCTCGCGCAAAACGCCATGCATCACGCCGACTGCCATCTCCACCGACTGCCGTTGTGGCGTGGCCTCATCGGTGAGCACATGTTCTTCAATCAACACCACATCGCCCAGCTCTTCCCAGCGTGTGTTCAGGCATGGGTTGACCAATTGCAAATAACGGCACAGGCTGTCCAGCGCCTCCAAGCCCGTGGGCTCTTCGCGCAGCAGCACACTGACCGCACCCAAATTGGCCAGCCGCCTGCGAGCGGCCAGCCGCAAACCGAAATCGGAATGCCCCGTGAGCAGCGCAGCCTCCTCTAGCACTTTGCAGGCTGCATCCACAGGGATCGGATGATCGGGCTGCTGTAAGGCGCTCATGCGCAAGCCATGTCGCCGCAGCACAGGCTGCGCATCGTGGCCCAAGTCTGCCAACAGCTCCACCACGCCATACAGGGTGGCGCTGCGCACCATGCGGGAAAGTCCTGACATCTGATGTCCCAAAAAATCAATATTTTGTCTCAAATTATCAACTATTAAATCTGCAATCAGGAATACTGGCGATTAGATTTTTTACGGTCTTTCACGGTCTTTATGAGGAGTTCATCATGCGTTTGCTTCGTCGAAATTTTTCTGCCGTTCTGCTCACCTTCAGCGCCAGCATGGCGATGGCCTGGACGGACAAGCCCGTCAAGCTGCTCGTGCCTGCGCCCGCAGGCGGCACGATGGATGTGGTGGCGCGGGTGATTGCGCAGCAGCTTTCCGCTGATATTGGCCAGCCCGTGGTGGTGGACAACCGGCCCGGCGCGGGCGGAGCGATTGCCGTGCAAGCCTTGCTGCAAGCGCCAGCCGATGGTTTGACGCTCATGGTGACTGCTGACAACATCCTCACCGAAATCCCGCACGTGATGAAGATGCCTTATGACCCGCTCAAAGACATCAAGCCGATTGCCACCGTGGCTCGCGCGGGCATGGTGCTGGTGGGCGCGCCTAATTTGACAGCAGACAACATCAAAGCCGTGGTTGCGTATGTCATGGCCAATCCAGGCAAGGTGAGCTTTGCATCGTATAGCGCCGGCACCACATCGCACTATGCCGGCATGATCCTCAATCAAAAAGAGGGCTTAGATATGCAGCATGTGCCCTTTGCAGGTTCACCCCCCGCCTTGCAGCAAGTCATGGGTGGGCAAATTCAACTGATGTTTGATGGCATCGTCACTTCCATGCCGCAAATCAAAGCCGGCAAGCTCAAAGCCTATGGCGTGGCTGGCAAAGCCCGCTCCGCGCATCTGCCCGATGTGCCTACACTCACCGAGCTGGGCTACCCCGAGCTGGTGTTTGGCAATTGGCTGGGCGTGATTGCATCAAACGCGCTGCCAGCGGACATCACCACCAAAGTCAATGCCGCCATTCTCAAAGCGGCTGATGCACCGGCTATCAAAGGGCGTTTGAATGCGGTAGGCTTTGAGCCCAACACTGCTGCCACCTCGGCTGAATTGAGCCAAGGCTTGAAAGCAGATTACGAGCGCAATGGATCAATCGTCAAACGCTTTGACATCAAGCTGGCACAGTGATCTGCGTGCTGACATGATGAACGCCGTTGTTGATGCAAGCGCCGAGGTTCGTGCCGAGGCTTTAACTTGCGCGATTGGTGCGCAAGTGTTTGGACTGTCCTTGGCCGAAGCCTCGCGTAGCGATGTGAAATTTGAGTGGGTCAAAGCGCTGCTGCTGCGCCACAAGGTGCTGTTCTTTCGCGGTCAGCAGGTCACGCGGGCCGAGCATGTGACCCTTGCCAGCCGCTTTGGCCCGCTCGAAGATCACCCGGTGGCAGGCTCAGACCCCGATCATCCCGGCCTTGTGCAAATCTACAAAACCCCCGACAAACCCAACGACCGCTACGAGAACTCATGGCACACCGATGCCACTTGGCGAGAGAAGCCGCCGATGGGCTGCGTGCTGCGCTGCATCGAATGCCCGAGTGTTGGGGGCGACACCATGTGGGCCAATATGGCGCTGGCCTACGAGAATTTGCCGGCACACATCAAAGCACAAATTGCCACGCTACGCGCGCGCCACAGCATCGAAGCCACCTTTGGCGCTGCCATGCCAATTGAGCGGCGCTTGGCGCTCAAAGCGCAATTTCCCGATGCCGAGCATCCCGTGGTGCGCACGCATCCTGGAACGCATGAAAAAGTGCTGTTTGTGAACGGCTTCACCACGCATTTCACGAATTTTCATACGCCAGCGAACGTGCGCGTGGGGCAAGATTACACGCAAGGCATGAGTAGCTTGCTGCAATACCTCATCAGCCAAGCTTCGATTCCTGAATACCAAGTACGCTGGCGCTGGCAGGCAGGCGATGTGGCGATTTGGGACAACCGCTGCACTCAGCATTACGCCGTCATGGACTATCCGCCCTGCCACCGCAAAATGGATCGCGCTGGTATTCAAGGCGATGCGCCTTTCTAAATTCTTTCATGAGTTGAGTTATGAATTTTCTTGATGGTTCTTTATTCCCTGAAAACCAGCCCCCGCTGATCATCACTGCCGCGCCCTATGCGCCCTCGTGGATTCCCTCGGATTTTCCGCAAGATATTCCCGTCACCATCGAAGAGCAAATTCAAAAAGCGGTGGATTGCTACAACGCGGGCGCTGCCGTGTTGCATTTGCATGTGCGCGAGATCGATGGCAAGGGAAGCAAGCGCATCTCTCAATTCAATGAGCTGATTGCAGGCGTGCGCGCGCGCTGCCCGCAGATGCTCATTCAAGTAGGTGGCTCGATCTCGTTTGCGCCTGAGAGCGATGGCGCTGCGGCCAAATGGCTTTCTGACGACACGCGCCACATGCTGGCCGAACTCGACCCCAAGCCCGATCAAGTCACGGTGACGGTCAACACCTCGCAAATGAATATCTTGGAGCACATGGCCTGGGAAGATATTCAAGGCACGTCGATGGAAGACCCGGCGGTCTATAACGCTTACAAAGAAATGACTGTGCCCGCCCAGCCCGGCTGGGCCGAGGAGCATATCAAGCGGCTCAATGCCGCCGGCATTCAAAGCGCTTTTCAGTGCTACAACATCAACAGCTTTGAATCGGTGGAGCGGCTCATGCGGCGCGGCATCTACAAAGGCCCGCTGGTGCTCAACTGGGTGGCGATCAGCGGCGGCATGGATCAGCCCAACATCTACAACCTGGCCAACTTCGTGCGCGCCGTGCCCGATGGCGCGGTGCTCACAGTAGAAAGCTCGATGCGCAATGTGCTGCCGATCAACATGATGGGCATTGCCATGGGCTTGCATGTGCGCTGCGGCATTGAAGATAATTTGTGGCAGCAAGA
>JAYVJQ010000391.1:0-3024 GCA_043769055.1 Allobrachymonas sp. | reverse complement strand
CCCGCGCTAGCACATCTGCTGCACACAAGGCCACAATGCAAGCGATTTTTCTGAACTACGCAAAGACGGATGCTGCCGAGAAAGAACTGTTCAAAAAAGCCAGCGGTATTCGTAACTTCATTGCAGCTGATAATAAATTGCTCGATCCCGTAACGGAGTTCAAATTTGGCGCCGAACGGGCTGCTGTTGAAGGCAATGCAGCGCTCAGCGCCGCAGACAAAGCGGCACAACTGGAGAGGATTGCTCAGCGCTTGCAAATTTTCAAGAAATCACTTTGACCCATCTTGGCGCTGTAATTCAGTTTCGTGATGAATAGCCGCTCTTATTCAAAAGTTACATGAGCGTGTCGAATTGCTGAAATACAGTATTAACCCTGTTTTCCAATAAGCATCCGTGACATTACAGTGACGGTCATGTAATTTTATTCCTCTCTATCTATTTTTAAACTCACGGAGTCTCCATGAAAAAACAACTGCTTCTATCGGCAATCGCACTAGCCTCGGGTGCACTGCAAGCCCAAACCGTCAATATCATTTGTTCGGTGCAAGCCGAGTGGTGCAACATGATTAGCACGGTTTACGCTAAAACCACGGGCACTAAGGTCAATATGACGATGAAGGGCTCCGGCGAAGCGCTCGCGCAAATCATTGCTGAGAAAGACAATCCAAAAACCGATATTTGGTTTGGCGGCACAGGCGACCCGCACTTGGCCGCTGCCGAGCAAAACCTCTCGCTGGAATACAAATCACCCAATATGGGGCAGTTGCACGCTTGGGCGCAGCAACAAGCAGAGCAATCTAAATTCAAAACCGTGGGCATTTATTCTGGCCCGCTCGGTTTTGGTTACAACACCGAGCTGCTCGCCAAGAAGAAAGTCCCTGCGCCGAAAGCTTGGAGCGATTTGGTGAAGCCCGAATACAAAGGCGACATTCAAGTCGCTAACCCAGGCTCCAGCGGCACGGCCTACACCATGGTGGCCACGCTCGTGCAGCTCATGGGCGAAGACAAGGCTTTCGACTACATGAAGCAATTGCACAAAAATATCAGCCAATACACGCGCTCAGGCACAGGCCCGATCAAATCCGCAGCGCGCGGTGAAACGGCGGTGTCGATCAGCTTTGTGCACGATGGCGTGGGCGAGAAAATGGCGGGCTTTCCGCTAGAGACGGCAACACCCACTGATGGCACGGGCGCAGAAATTGGCTCCATGAGCATCATCAAAGGCACACGCAATTTGGAAGCAGCTAAGAAGTTCTATGAATGGGCTTTGACGCCGGGCGCACAAGAGATGGCCGTGGCTGCCAAGCAATTCCAAGTGCCTTCGAATAAATCAGCGAAAAACGATCCGCGTATTCCTGATTTCAAGAAAATCAAATTCATCAATTACGACTACGCGAAATACGGCGCGTCGGCTGAGCGCCGCCGCTTGATCGCCAAGTGGGAAAAAGAAGTGAACTCGCTGCCGCGCTAAGTTTTTGAGTCACAAGGAATTTTCATGACTTCTATCGCTTTGCGCAGCATCTTTCGCGCTATCGGTATATCGGGGCTGGCATTTAGCGGCTTAGCGCAGGCGCAGCAAGTCAATATTGTTTGCAGTATGAATCCTGAGTGGTGCCGCAATGCGGCCTCAATCTATGAGCGCTTAAGCAATGTCAAGGTGAGCGTGATCAACAAGCCGACGGGCGAATCTTTTGCGCAAATTGTGGCGGAGAAGGATCGCCCGAAGGTGGATGTTTGGTTTGGCGGCACTTCAGACCCGCATTTCCAAGCGGCTGAACAAGGCTTGACGTTTGAGTATCGTTCGCCGCTTTTGGCGCAATTGCATCCTTGGGCGCAAGAGGCGGCAAAAGCTGCTGGATACAAAACGGTTGGCTTGTATTCGGAGGTGCTGGGCATTGCCTACAACACCGAGTTGCTTGCAAAGAAAAAACTGCCTGCGCCAAAGTGCTGGAAAGACTTGGCCAATCCAGCCTACAAGGGCGAAGTTCAAATGGCCAATGCGCAATCGAGTGGCACAAGCTATGTGGCGATTGCTACCTTTGTGCAAATCATGGGCGAGGAAGGTGCTTTTTCCTTCATGAAAGCCATGCACAAGAATATCAACACGTATTCGCGGCAAGGCTTAGGACCGATCAAAGCAGTGGCCAAAGGCGAAAGCGCAGTATCTGTGAGCTTTCTGCACAACGCGGCGCAAGAAGCTGAGCAAAAATTTCCAGTGGCCTACGTTGCACCTTGTGAAGGCACAGGCTACAGCGTGGGTGCGATGAGCATCATCAAAGGTGCGCCGCACCTTGAAGAAGCTAAGAAATTCTACGATTGGGCCTTGTCGCCAGCCGGGCAGCGCGTGGCTGCGACTTCTCGCTCTTACCAATTTCCCTCAAATCGCAACACGCCTGCTCCTGAAGGCGCGCCCAATGTAAAAGGGGCGAAATTCATCACTTACGATTTGGCGAAATACGGTGCAAGCACAGAGCGCCGTCGCTTGATCGACAGGTGGGAAAAAGAAGTGAGCTCACAAGCGCGTTAATACCCATGGGTAGGCTGGCATGGCCTCGCGATTCGACGAGCGCCGCAGGGCTAGACATGCTGTGCATCTTGTTATGACGAATGCCTAAAAATTATGAATTCAAACATCACTGACTCCAGCGCCCATCCCAATAGAGCCATCGTGGCTTGGTTGGTGATTGGGCTTCTGGCCTACCTAGCGCTTCCTTGGTATGCGATTCAAGACAGCAATGGTTTACTGCAAATTCCGCAAGTGTTTAGCAGCTCAGAGGCCGGCAATGGTTTGATGCAGGCGAGCGCTCATGGCAAGCCTTGGCTTTGGCTGGGTTTGGCTGGTTTATTACTGGCGGGCTTTTCGTCGCTCATGGTGCCGACGAAAAATCAAGGTGCGGTGTTGATTGCAGGTGGCGTGTTTGGGTTGCTCGGTTTGCTCGGATCGGCTTTTAGCATCGGGGCCAAAGGCTGGTCGTTTGCTTGGATGAATGTGAGCTTTGGCGAGCTGGCGAGCAATCAGTTTGG
>JAYVJQ010000390.1:0-25294 GCA_043769055.1 Allobrachymonas sp. | reverse complement strand
ATATTCTATGCCGGCTAGAGGCCAATTTTGCTTATAAAATACCGTAAAATAGGCCATGCGCTGCCCCTTTTGCTCCCACCTTGACACCCAAGTGGTGGAGACGCGCATCTCCGAAGATGCCGCCTTCATCCGCCGCCGCCGCCAATGCGCCAGCTGCGAAAAGCGCTTCACCACCTACGAGCGCGCCGAAGTCAGCTTCCCCGCCGTGGTCAAAAAAGATGGTCGCCGCATCGACTACGAAACCGCCAAACTCCGCGCCAGCTTGAACCTAGCCCTGCGCAAACGCCCCGTCAGCACCGAGCAAATCGATAGCGCCATCGAGCGCATCGAAGAAAAACTCTTGGCCAGCCCCACAAGAGAAGTCCAAAGCAGCCGAATCGGCGAACTCGTCATGCGCGAGCTCAAACGCCTAGACAAAGTAGCCTACATCCGCTTCGCCAGCGTCTACCGCAGCTTTGAGGATATTGATGATTTTCGGGCGTTGGTGGATGAGGTGAGGAAGTAGCTTTTCAACGCACCCAACAACTGGCGGTCGTTCCCGTGCCACTGGCCTTGGTCCCCAAATTTGTGAGCGTCAAGGTCCCACAACTTGCATCCGTCCAACCAGATGGCGTTGCTGTCAATGTAAAATCCATATCAGAAACTGAACTCACTGTGATTGTATATTTGGTCTCTCCCTCCGACGGAGCCGTTTGTAGCCGAGTCGGCAATGAGGGTGCAGTCGTGCCACCAGCAGTTGTGCTGAATCGGAAATTAACAGAACGATAACGCTCCATGAATTGAGCTACTTCCAATAATGCTGTGCGTGCATTTGCCCTGTATCCGCGCTCAATGTACCGCGTATAACTCGGTATGGCGACCGCCGCCAAGATGCCAATGATCGCAACTGCAATCATCAATTCAATCAAGGTGAATCCTTTCCGAGGGCTATTCCCACGAGTGTTTTCTCGAATCTTCAATAGATTATCAATCATCATTTCAGTTGCCTCCATACTTGCCGATTGGATATATTTACGAGAGGAATGGGAAGTGTGATTGACTCCAATTCAATGCCTAGAACACGTGTTTTTCCGATAACACCATTAATGCTAACACTTTGTTCACCGCCAGCAATGGTTGAGTAGCTTGTTGGCACAGGATTCTCAGTAAAAATTGTTTGACTGGTATAGAGGATTGGAGCACCACCATCGCTGAGCACGAATACGCCGCGCGGAGACCCACCATTGATTTTGATCCCACTGAAAGTGCCATTCTTGAAGGTTTTCTTGTATCCCCCCGTTAAAGGATCAATGGCTGTCACCCAAGTATCTAATCCAGCGGTACAGTCATCTGCCGAGGGAACAATTGAAGTAAAGATGATCGCACTTGTCCCGTTGCCCAGAGGATAAAATACCGGAGGAGCCATGACTCGCTCACCAGAGGTAATATTAGCGCCAGCCAAGGGCACTGTCCACCCTTTCTTTGTGCTGTCTTGATACCAGTAGGGAGTAGCCACGGCAGTAACTGTACGCACATCGCCTCCAGCAACGGCAGAGATTGTCGTTGAAATCAAAGCGGTGCTTGTTACCACTGGTGTAAGATAAGAAATTGAAATCAAGTCGTCGTAGATACCATACAAAGCTTGTGCTGTGGTCACCGCAGAGTCCGTGCTGGCTAAAAACTGTCCTGTCCCGAAATACACCATTTTTCCGCCTGTTGTATTGGCATGCGTAGGCGCAGGACCGACGCGCAGCTCCGCGGTCACAGGCTGAGTAGATGGCGTTCTATAAAGCAAGCTGGTTTGACCTTGCCAGTTATTTGAATTCGTATCTGATAAATCAAAGCGCCAAATACCACCTTTGTAATCAGCCCCATAGACGTAATCAATCGTATCCATATTGCCTGTCGTTTTGCGAGTTGCCTCGACAAAACCCATTCCATTGCCTGTCGTGATTCCAGCATCCAGCACTTTCAAAATACTGCCGTCATTGAGTCTGACGACATACAATTTAGCTAAGCCACTGGAGCTGTTGTATCCGTTACCAAAAATGGCAACCCACGTTCCACCCGCCAAAGGTATTTTTCCAATCACCGGTCTTCCTATGATTTGACCGAAGGTGCTGGTATGAGAGCCAAGACCTGTTGCTGGGTTCAACTCCCACAGAAAACTACTGGCAGTGAAAGTTTTGGTGCTTGTGTCAATAGCAAAAATTGTGGGCACCCCAATACCCCCTGCTCCAACCGCGATTGAACGCCATTTGACGGTCGAATCAGCAGGAGTACGGATTTTTGCATGGCCTAGGCCTATTGGGCCGTCAATCAAGTTGCGGTGGGTGTAGCCAGTGCTTGCCAAGCCTTTAATATCTGGCCGAGCAGCCTGAGGCATAAAGCCAAGGAGCTCTCCGCCACCCGTCGCATCAGGCTCAGCATCAAATATATGAAAGTAACCACCGTTAGATCCAACAGCAAGCATCTCAAAATCAATGGTTGCTAGAAAGCTCGCATAGCTAGAGTCGCTCGGTGTGTACCCAAAATCCTTTTTTCCAATGACTTGAGGATCTGAATTGACAATATCCCCGATGACGGATCCTGCGCTTGAGCCCGCTGTCGTTCCACGGTTTCGCAGTGTTCCTCCTTTGCGCTCCTCTTTGCTTGTATCGCCAATCAAATAAGCATAGGTTTGTGTATTGCCAAAATCCGATTGCTCCGCAGATGTCATACCGCTATAGCCGGCACTTGTGAGTGCATATGTCGAAGTGCCTCGACCTAGAAATAGATTGCGCGAACCTAGAGCAGGAATCTTCGCAGAAGCCTCCCAAGTTGCAGTGTTGCTCGCCACACCAGACGCATTGATTGAGAAGGCGTACACACGAGAAGACCAAGTTAGCGAATCATAATTGGCCTGATAGATTGCAGCAGAGCCTGCGCTCCTGTTGCCCGCACCCACCACGCTCGTACTAGCAACAGCAGCCAAGGCCGCAGCACTGCGAAAAGCTTGCCCCATTTGCTGAGGTAATTGAGCGGGGTTGGCAATTTTGAAATAATTAGTTGGATCGCCGCTGGCATCAATAACACCTGCACCACCATATTTGGCTGCATACCACAATGGATCCCTTGGCACATAGCCTGCTGTTGCTGGTGCCGAAGTCAGTATGAAGGTACGCGAAGCCGATGAATTTGAAATTGCAGTTGTATTGCCAGGAAACCGTCCAGCAGCTAATGCTGGAGATTGACCAGGCGTGGTGTCTAAATAGTAGATTTGACTACCAGCAGAAACACCACGAACCTCCAAATAAACACCATCATCGGTCGTACCAGAAATCACATACCCCATATTTTGTTGAGCACATGTAGCCTGGTAGTAGCTATCCATCCGTACCACCAGCTGACTACTGCTATTTATAGACATTGTGTAGTAAACGTTGGCATCGGCTTCGTTATCGCCACCCTGATCACCATCAGAAAAACTCACCATGAAACGCGCAAAGGGCCTCCCTGAATTGATCGAAGGATCTGTATTAGGCACCGGAGAATTAGCGATTTTGTCGATAAAAACGCCCGTAATTAAACCTGTGGGCTGAAAACCTGACGGAGTAGATACAGGTGAGGCTGGGTTACCGCAACCCCCAACCATTTTTGAAAATGGCACCAAAGACACTAAGCGTCCAGACGATAGTAACTCAATTCTAGGAACTACACTGCCTAAAGCAATCGAGATCGTATCAACTTTTGCTATTGTCGTGCTACCTGTTGAACTAGATCGAATCGGCACACCCGTCTCACGACCAAACCTTGAAATGCTTGCAGCATAGTAACTGCCTTGCGATGTCGTTTCGTCTGGTGCATGCCCTCTAATAAATTTGAACGAATTTGCTGGTTTGGCAGTCGGGTTGCCATCATAGTTGCTTGCTGTCGTCTGACCAATAAAAAAGTTTTTGGAACTTGCGCCAAATTCATCATTCCAGATTTGGTCAGCCAATGTTGATACTTGTAGACCCAATAAATCATTGGTAATTGCAGCACCATAACCAGCTACTGGCGAATATGCAGCGCCAGGCAACTGATCAGAATCAAAACTTGTAATGGGATCGGCAATCACCATTTGCACAGGCTTTGAACATATGGGGCTACCACCAGAAGACTTAGGGCGATATGGATTTAACCAGGTCGTTTTTGTGGGCAATGTGATTCTGGTGTCAGGACTACTTGCGCCATCAACTCCAGCAACAAAAGCGGGCATCGGTTGCTTATCAGTGAAGTAACGCAAACCTTCGTACATCATTTCTGCAACAGGAGCACCCCACATGACACACTCTCTCTCCGTTCTGAGGCTTGTCCATTTGAATCCACAGCTATATTCTTGATTACCGATATTGAAACCATAATTGGTTAACCGATCAATTGTTTTTGATATACCAACTGTTGAGTTAAATATTCCAGTAGATGCATCAAACTCATCTTTGAAACTACCGATGTCTTTGCGCAGCACGCCACCTGAGTAGTTGTTGTAATACGATCCGGTAAGCAAACCGAATTTCAGTGAATCAGTAGTTGAGTAATCATGTAAAACACCCGTAGGCTTCCATATGGTGGGGGAACTGACGGGATAGCCGGTGCAAGTAGATTCTCTGACTCCACCAATCGCCACGCATGCCTCGACACGAATCGTGGGCGGGGTAACGAATGCAGAGAAAGAGGTTGCCGAATAGGTTGTAGTACCGCCAGAGAAACCAGGCAATCCATAGGATATCGATGTCGGTGCAGTATTAACTACGGTTCTAGAGCCGGGCCGGTTATAACCTGTTGAACCAGCAGATCCCCCAACAGGCCGCTCACTTGAGGCCCAAAGCCAAACGCGGTCAATATCGATATCAACATCAGCAATCGCGCGGAGAGTAGGGGGACTTAAATTAGTATAGACCGTCGAAGCAGACCCCTCGCTCTTCATCAAAAAGATATGCATCTTTCCAGATGCTGGCGCTGACATTGGAGTGTAATTTTGGATCAAATAAGTATCAGGTCCTTTGGGAGCTGGGCGATACTCCTTTCCCCAAATGTGGCTATCTGGTGGGATATGTGCTGCTTGAAGTATGGTGGAGCTAGCAGTATCCGTGACTCGCTGCCCGCCATACAGCACTTTGCGAAGTGCATCCATACGCGAAGTTGCCATCCAATTCATCCAATTGCCATGCCATCTCCCTGTGGATGAGGCGCAGCCATTCGCAGCACTAGCAATTGAAATAGGCACAAAGCGAGCAGGTGACGCTACGCTATCGTAATGATAGCATCGATCACTGACAAAATATCCGTAGTATTGAATACTGGGTTTAAATCCAACATCAATCACACCGTCACCGTCGATGTCACTTACCTCATTGTATGCAGCGTAGTAAAGCCGGTGATCACGGCTCATAGTTAACATAACTAAACCGGGAGCAGATTTCAATGCTAAAAGCGGCACATTAGCGATGTCTATAGTCGTTTGCGCGCGAACAACTTGGCAAAAAAACAATGCACAAGCTACCAACAACACCGCACTAAAGTGCATGAACTTCGTTACAAAGACCGATACAGTTATTTTTTCAAAAAATTTAAAGAAATCAGCTTCAAAATTTTGCTGAAGTACATGTGCGTTCTTCATAAAGATACATCCTTTGACAATCATTGCCATTTAAATTAAGGGCTCGTTACTCTTGAGTAATGCACTTGAACTATCGACTCAGAATTACCCGATGCCCCCATGCTTCTGGAAGTAACACGAAAATAGGTTATCGATGTAGTTGCACTTGCAGGTAGGCTTGATAATCGCTCAATAACGTAAGTAGCTGTTTGAGCATTGTTGGAGTAAAGATTACCTACAGCTACAGCGCAGTTTGTCCAGCCGAATGCGCTTGCTGTTGTGCAATTGGCTGCAGCTATGCTGCTGCCAGCACCTTGCGTCCAATAGTTGCTGTTACTCCCTAAACTCAAACTCGGAGAATATTGACCGGTTGTAGAGCCAGTAAAAGAGCCTGCATCGATAAGCGTTAAAGCCTCTTTGGCTGCACTCTCTGCTGATTGAAATGAAATGTTCTTATCTTGGACATTGCCAGCCATTCGCTCTGTCAATGTAGTGCCTCGAAAACCTATGACTCCGATCATGCTGAGCATAATCAAGAGTATGAGCCCGATGATGAGTGTCATGCCCGACTGTTTGTGTTTGTGCTTCATCGCTCTTACCTCGGTGCAACTCGATTACGCAGGACGATGGTTGTAGAAAACTCATTTCTTACCCGCGAAGAATTTGAAGTGGGAATAGTGTAGGAAGATCCCAATAATGTTGTGCTTGTTGGGACGACATCCGCATTGCTATCGGTTTGCCCACTGACCATCATCAGGCCAACTCTGACAGCAACAACACGATTCCAATCCGTCACGGAAGCGGCTGTGGTTCGCCAATTTGCAACAACCAATGGGCTCGCGCTGGATGCTTCACCATAGTGGATGGCCATGCCTTCTACATTAGCGATAATTTCTTCCGAATTTCTCCGAGATTCCCCGTCAAAATTAAGCCGATACAAACTTGGTGTCGTAGCGCCCGATCGAGTTGCAAGGTAGTAATAGACCCACTGCGCCTTGACTAAAGTGGCATCTGTTCCATAAATTTTGTCATTTCTAAAACCATTCATTGTGTTGCCATCGCTGGTGCCATGTGCAATAGTGAGTGTGCCCCCAGCTGTAGTCACTGCGCCTTTAAAAAGATTTGCATCAACACAATCCGAAATGATGAAGAGCAGATTTTTTCCACTCCAGCCAAATGTGTTGGTGCTAGCGCTTATGGCAGAGGTTGTAGTCAACATAGCAGACGAAAGCGCTGCGCTCTCGGCAAACCCTCCCGCAAAAAATATACTGCTCGCTGAAACAAAATCCGGGGTGCTTGCCGTTCCGCTAAACATGGAGCTTTGTCCAGAATCAAAGCCACGGAAAATATTGTGGGGCGCGTAAGCGCGCGAAGTGATGTTGGTGTCCGTAGGGAAAAGTGTGGCGAGTGGATTGAGCCCTGCGATTCCTGAGGGAGTGATCTCATCCCAGGTTAAAGCTGGATAAGTTATCGTAGAAACAGTGGGAGTACTTTGAACAATAGTTTCAACACCAACACAACCAGAAAATCCCGTCATTCGTAGTTCTTTAGACATTAATTCCAATGCATAGGAAGCATCCTCTTGCATTCGACCCGTAGAATCTTGAAAGCGAAAAGACTGTTTTGCAGCAATATAAACTGAGGACAGTGCGATGAGTATGCCCATACCGAGAGTTAACGCAATCAAAAGTTCAATCAGCGTTAAGCCCTTTGATTTTTTTCGTTGCTGCATTGAGAAATTCAAGACTGTAGCTTTCATGAGATTACAGCCTTATTTCGAAAGTGACAGTACGCATCTGATTGCTACCTGCCGCACAAAGCTCTGTCACAGTTTGATTTACTGTACCAATGCAGTTAGACCACCGCACCTCGATTTCAAATTTTCTGTTGCCACCCGTGTTTGTTGTAGTAATTTTTCCATCGCCAGCAGGCAACTGTTTAGCCAAGGCTTCGAGCCAAGCCTTCTTATCCTCTTGTGCAATTCCCAGAGGGGATGCAGGGGCAGTCGCAGAATAATCAAATGAATAATCGGTTGTCGCCGACATGGCACCAGCAGGGCCAGGGTTAGCACGAATTCGGTCAGCCATGTCTGCAGCCAATGCATTTGCCTTGGTCAGGTATTCTGATGCTGAAGCATTGGCGACACCACCTACCAGAAGACCCGCCACGCCGATCAAGCCGAAGGTCAAAATTAAGATCGTCACCAAGACTTCGATCAAACTGAAGCCTTGATTCTTCGCGCGACTTGTTGGATGAAGCCTAATTTCCATACTAAATTTCGCCATTGAAAAACATCTCCATGGTTCTCATGTTAGCTTGTAGAACAGCTCGTCGATGAGCTGACGCGTTGGGTACGAACACGGCCTGTGTTATTGACAATCACGCAATATTTTTCACTGCTATCATCGTAAAACCAAAATGCCCGATTTGCCACAGCGCCGCCGCTAGGATCAATCAAGCGTCCACTGCCGTCGTAGGTGAAACTTGTTAAAGAATTGGTATGACTGATGCTGATTGGCGTTGATAAAGCACCAACTACTTCAATGCGTGTCACAGAACCAGCGCTGTCTGCCGTTGGAGCAGGATCTGAAGGAGTTGCTGAGTTGTGCCAATAGACAGTCCAGCCATCAGTCCATGCATCGCTTGTTGTGTTGGAGGTTACACTGACCCGCGAATCACCTCCACGCTTGATGGCTTCGGATCTCGCAAGTGATAGAGATATTTGTAGAGCAGAAGAAGCAGTGCTCAAGCGATTAAGTCTCAACATCTCTGAGACAGAAGGTGCCGCTAGGGTGGCTAATATCGCAGCAATTGCCATGACAACTAGCAGTTCAACCAAGGAAAAACCGAGTTGAGATTTAAAAATGGTTAACGATCTTTTTTCCACAATTTTGATCATAAACGCCTTCAAGAGGAACAGAATATTGCGCCGATTAAAGGCTTAAACTTCATCCTCAACGGTTCAATGCTAGACATCAAATATTTCATTTATGCCATCGATCTTTCAGTATTCTTGCTGCTTTACTTTGGCCAACTTGGCATGTCAACCCAATCCTAGCGTGTTTTGTGTGATTCCGGGCAATATTGTTTGCACAGGCCACACCCAACCCCCAGGCGGACCGCATGCCGAAATTGTGGCTTTGCGCGCTGCGGCGGCTCAAGGGGTGGATGTGCGCGGGGCGACAGTTTATGTGAGCCTGGAGCCTTGCGCGCACCACGGGCGGACGCCGCCTTGTACTTCTGCTTTGATTTCTGCTGGGGTTGGTAAAGTGGTGGTGGCTATTCTTGATCCGAATCCTTTGGTGGCGGGCAAGGGGGTGCAGCAATTGCGCGATGCGGGGATTGAGGTGGAGGTGTTGCCTGTTGATCACCCGGATGCAATTGCTTCGCGTGAATTGAATATCGGGTTTTTCAGTCGCATGATCCGCAAAACGCCTTGGGTGCGGATGAAGGTGGCGGCATCTTTGGATGGGCTGACGGCACTTGAGAATGGGCAAAGCCAGTGGATTACTGGACAAGCTGCGCGTGATGATGGGCAAGCCTTTCGCGCGCGCGCTTGTGCGGTGCTCACGGGGATTGGCACGGTGCTCGCCGATGATCCGCAGTTGAATGTGCGGGCGTTGATCGATACGCCCGATGGCAAAATTCCTGCGCCTCGGCAGCCGCATCTGGTGGTGGTGGACAGCCAGCTCGATATGCCACTGGACGCCAAGCTGCTGCAAACGATTGGGCAGCGCGGACAGGCGAGTGAGAAATACCCTCAAAAAACTATCGATTTGATAGCACCTCGCGCAGTCTATATCTATCATTCCAGCCAAAACGATCAAAAAATAGAAGCTCTCAAAGTACTTGGGGTAAAGCTGGTTTACATGCCTGAAAGCAACTCAGGCAAGGTCGATTTGACTGCCATGATGCAGGACCTAGCCCAAGTGCAAGAAATCAATGAGCTGCATGTGGAAGCAGGCTTTAAGCTCAATGGCTCGCTGGTGAAAGCGGGTTTGGTGGATGAATTCGTGGTGTATCTCGCTCCTCGGCTCCTCGGCCAAGGCATGGGCTTGGCCAATTTGCCTGCCTTGTCCGCTTTGGCGGATTTGCCTGCCGCGCAGCAGCTTGAATACAAATCTACAGAGCTGGTGGGCGATGGGGCAGACAAAGACTTGCGCCTGATTGCACGGGTTCGCGGACGCGACAGGTTTTGAGCGTTTTGCCCGCTTAACGGGTGCAATAGAGCCCACAACCTGCCCGCAGGAGAGCAAACCCTGCGAAAATACACCCATGTTCACCGGCATCATCACCGGCGTGGGGCGCATCGTCGCTATCCAGGCCTTAGGCAATTCTTTAAGTCATGGCAAGCGATTGACCATCGCGCCGCCTGCGGGCTATTTATCGGATGTGGGCTTGGGTGACAGCATTGCACTCAACGGCGCTTGCATGACCGTGACCACGCTGGATGTGGCGGCCAATCAATTCACCATCGACATCTCGCAAGAGTCTTTATCCAAGACCGCTGGCCTCAATCAGCACAGCACCATCAACCTAGAAAAAGCCTTGCGCGCGAACGATCGCTTGGGCGGCCATATTGTGAGTGGGCATGTGGATGGCGTGGGTCAAGTGAGCTATTTTGCGCAGATCGGCGAGAGCTGGGAGCTGCGCATCAGCGCGCCGCACACATTGGCCAAATACCTCGCCTACAAAGGCTCGATCACCGTCAATGGCGTGAGCCTGACGGTGAACACCGTGAAAGACGGCGAAGAAGGCTGCGAGATCAGTATCAACCTGATCCCCCACACGGTGCAAAACACGGCGCTGGGCACGCTGCAAGCTGGCAGCCCCGTGAACCTAGAGATCGACACCGTGGCCCGCTATGTGGAACGCATGCTCAGCATCGAAAATATGAATAAAAATGGTAATTAGCCGGCATAGAATCTACAAAGTTTGCTATTAATTAGTGAGTAAATCATGAACACACAAACCTCCCCTGCTCCAGCAGCAACAGTGCAAATCTCCCCCGTTGACGACATCGTGGCCCAGCTTCGCGCGGGCCGCATGGTGATCGTGAGCGACGATGAAGATCGTGAGAACGAAGGCGACTTGCTCATGGCAGCAGAACACGTCACGCCCGAGGCCATCAACTTCATGGCCAAGTTTGGTCGCGGCTTGATCTGCCTCACGCTGCCCAAAGAGCGCTGCGAATTTCTCGGCCTGCCTCCGATGGCTGTGAAAAATGGCACGAAGATGAGTACGGCGTTTACCGTATCCATCGAAGCGGCTGAGGGCGTGACCACCGGCATTTCTGCCGCAGACCGCGCGCACACGATTCGCACCGCAGTGTCGCGCACGGCCAAGCCCACCGATCTGGTGCAGCCCGGCCATGTGTTCCCCTTATCTGCGCAGGATGGCGGCGTGCTGATTCGCGCGGGGCACACTGAGGCGGGTTGCGATTTAGCCGCGATGGCCGGCTGCATGCCCGCAGCGGTAATCTGCGAAATCATGAAAGACGATGGCACGATGGCGCGCATGCCCGATTTGCAAACTTTTGCAGCCGAGCATGGCCTCAAAATCGGCACGATTGCTGATTTGATCGAATACCGCAGCCGCACCGAAAGCCTAATCGAGCGCGTGGGCGAAAAAACACTCTCCACCCCGCACGGCGATTTCAAAGCCCTGCTCTTCAAAGACAAGCCCACAGGCGGCATTCATATGGCGCTCGTCAAAGGCAAATGGGCTGAGGGCGACACCGTGCCCGCCCGCGTGCACGAGCCGCTCTCCGTGCTCGATGCATTGGCGCAGGGCAGCACGATTCATAGCTGGAGCTTGCAGCAGAGCTTGGCGTATTTGAGCCAGCAGGGCAAAGGCGTGGCTGTGCTACTGAACTGTGGTGAATCAGCCGCTCAACTGGTGGCCCAATTCGAAGGCCAAGCCCGCCCCAGCAATGGACCTGAGCGTGGCCGCATGGATTTACGCACCTATGGCATCGGCGTGCAAATCCTGCGCGAAGCCGGCGTGCGCCGCATGATGCTCATGGGCAAACCCCGCCGCATGCCGAGTATGGCGGGCTATGGGCTGGAGATTGCTGGATATATCTCTAATCCTTGAATTTTTCGCGCGCATAGAGAATACAAAATACAGGAACACAGAATGCACAGAAATTACACAGAAAACACAGAAGAAAAAACAAACTGTTCTTTGGTTTTCACTTCTGCGAATTCTGTGTAATTTCTGTGTTTTCTGTGTTCCGCATTTCTTTCACCCCACCTACCAAGCACCTAGAAAGCACTCCATGTTCGGCTCAGACGTAGCAAAAGGCCTAGCGCCAGATAAGCCCTTGGATGGCAAGAAGCTCTATATTGGCATTGTGCAGGCGCGCTTCAACGACAGCGTGACGAATGCACTTGCCGCAGCATGCCAAGATGAATTAACCAAGCTCGGTGTGAACCCAAAGCATGTTGATCTATTCATCGTGCCCGGCGCATTGGAAGTGTCGGTGGCACTGCAAGCTTTGGCAGAAAGAGACCAATACGATGCACTGATCGCACTGGGCTGCATCATTCGCGGTGAGACCTATCATTTTGAACTCGTGGCCAATGAATCAGGCGCTGCAGTCACCCGTGTGGGCCTCGACTACAAGCTGCCGATTGCCAACGCGATTCTCACGGTTGAGAACATGCCGCAAGCCATCGCCCGGCAAGAAGAAAAAGGCCGCGATGCGGCGCGCGTGGCGGTGGAGATGGCCAATTTACTCAACGAACTGGCTTGATTGCCTAGAGAGCCAAATTTTATGCAAAATCAACCAGTAGCCGGCATCAAACCTGCGCAGAGTGCTTCCAAAAGAGTAGCATCGCGACAAGAATTCCATTCTAAAACCGCAGCCCGCGCTGCGCGCACCAAGGCGCGCGAATTTGCGATTCAAGCGCTGTATCAGCATTTGGTGGGCCAGCAATCGAGCGATGATATTGACGAGTTCACCCGCAATTTGCAAGGCTTTAACAAAGCCGATTCCGCGCATTTCGATGCGCTGTTTAGCGGCTGCGTAGAAACTGCTCCTGTGCTCGATAAACTGATCGAACCGCACCTTGATCGCCCTTGGAACGAGATCTCTCCCATTGAGCACTGCATCATGTGGCTGGGCACGTATGAGCTGCAGCATTGCATCGACGTGCCTTGGCGCGTGGTGCTCAATGAATACATCGAGCAAACCAAGGCTTTTGGTGGCACGGATGGGCATAAATATGTGAACGGCATCTTGAACAAACTCGCCCCGCAGATTCGGGCGGCTGAGGTGGCGGCTGACTCCTCCTTGAAGTGAGCAATCTAAGAAGAAGAGGAACACAGAAATCACAGAAAACGCAGAAAACACAGAAAAAATGCAATCAAATCCTTCTTGAATTTTTCTGTGTTTTCTGTGTAATTTCTGCGAATTCTGTGTTCCGTATTTTTTATCTTCCCACTATGCAAATTTCAAAAAAAGCCCAAAAAGTCGAACCCTTCTATGTCATGGAAGTGTTCAAGCAAGCAAGTGAGTTGGCAAGACAAGTTGCCCACACCGACAAGCCGATGATTTTTTTGAGCGTGGGTGAACCCGACTTCACGGCTCCTGCTCTGGTGCAAGAAGCTGCACAAAAAGCTATTACACAAGGCAAGACGCAATACACCAATGCCAACGGCCTTGACCCGCTGCGCGAGAAGATCAGCGCTTGGTATGCAGAGCGTTTCAAAGTCAATGTACCTGCTAGCCGCATCGTCATCACCGCCGGCGCGTCTGCTGCGCTACAACTCGCATGCTTGGCGCTGATTGACTCAGGCGATGAAATTTTGATGCCCGATCCGAGCTATCCCTGCAATCGGCATTTTGTGCATGCGGCAGACGGCGTGGCGAAACTCATTGCCACCACGCCCGAGGAGCGCTTTCAACTCAGCGCCGCCAAGGTGCAAGCCCACTGGGGCACGCAGACTAAGGGCGTGCTGCTCGCCTCGCCCTCGAATCCCACCGGCACATCGATCCACCCCGATGAGCTGCGCAAGATACACGACTTCGTGCGAAGCAAGGGCGGCATCACGATGATTGATGAGATTTATCTAGGCCTCTCACACGACGAGACCTTTGGCAAATCAGCGCTGGAGCTGGGTGATGACATCATCAGCATCAACAGCTTTTCCAAATATTTCAACATGACGGGTTGGCGGCTGGGCTGGCTGGTCGTGCCTGAAGCTTTGGTTGCGCCAGTTGAGCGCCTTGCACAAAATCTCTACATCTGCGCCAGCTCGATCTCGCAAGCAGCGGGCTTGGCCTGCTTTGAGCCGCAGAGCATTGCGACTTATGAAGAGCGCCGCGCAGAGTTCAAAGCGCGCAGAGATTTCTTCATTCCGGCGCTGAAGGAGTTGGGTTTCAAGATTCCCGTCGAGCCAGATGGCGCGTTTTATGTGTATGCCGATGCTTGCGGCTTGTTTGCAAAACTCGGCGCGCGCGACAGCTGGGATTTCGCCTTTGAGATCATGCACCGCGCGCACGTAGCGATCACGCCGGGGCGCGATTTTGGTACGGATTCCACCGCGAATTTTGTGCGCTTCTCCACCGCCAGCTCGATGCAGCATTTGCAAACTGCGATTGCCCGCATGCGCGAGGTGCTGGCTTGAAAAAGCCCTTCGTTCACCAGGTGCGCGTGTATTGGGAAGACACCGATGCAGGCGGCATTGTGTTTTATGCGAACTATTTGAAATTCATGGAGCGCGCGCGCACCGAGTGGCTGCGCTCGCTCGGCGTGGAGCAGCAAGCTTTGAAAGAGATCACGGGCGGCATGTTCGTCGTCACGCAAACGCAGCTCAAGTATTTATCGCCTGCCCGCTTGGATGATGTGCTGCTGGTGAGCGCTGAAATCATCGAAAAAGGGCGTGTAAGCCTTACGATTAAGCAGAAAATCAGCCTTTTGCCGGCAAATAATCTACCAAGTTTGCTATCAAATAAAGAGCGATTGAACTCAGCACTCAGCGCAGAATCCCATGCCTATGGCATGCACAAAGCAGTCTGCGAAGGCACAATTTGTATCGCTTGGGTGGATGCTGCCACACTGAAACCGGGCAGAATCCCACAAGATATTCTGGAGGTCTTGATTTGAATTCAACCGCTACGCCCGATCTGTCGATCCTGCACCTGATTTTGAATGCCAGCTTTGTGGTGCAAGCCGTGATGCTGCTGCTGGTCGTCGTGTCGATTTCTAGCTGGGCAGCGATCTTTCGCAAACTCATGGCAATCAAGAAAATCAACGCGCTCAATGAAGAGTTTGAGCGCGAGTTTTGGAGCGGCAGCTCGCTCAATGAATTGTTTGCCAGCGCTGCAAAAAACGCCAAGCAGAGCGGCCCAATGGAGCGCATTTTTGCCAGCGGCATGCGCGAGTTTCAAAAGCTGCGCGAGCGGCGCATCTCGGACACTGGCGCGCTGATGGACGGCGCACGCCGCGCCATGCGCGCCAGCTACCAACGCGAGCTGGATGTGGTGGAGAGCAATCTCTCATTTCTGGCCTCGGTGGGCTCTGTATCACCCTATGTGGGCTTATTTGGCACGGTCTGGGGCATCATGCATGCATTCACGGGCTTGGCATCGCTACAGCAAGTGACGCTCGCCACAGTCGCGCCCGGCATTGCAGAGGCGTTGGTAGCCACTGCGATTGGCCTGTTTGCCGCGATTCCCGCAGTGGTAGCTTACAACCGCTTTGCGCGCGATATTGACCGCATTGCCATCAAGCTAGAAACTTTCATTGAAGAGTTCTCGAATATCCTGCAACGCAATTTAGGTGCGCAATCTTCGTCTGCATCAGGCCACTAGGAGACAGCCATGCCCACATTGATCAGCCGAGGCAGAGGCAGGCGCACCATCAGCGAGATCAACATGGTGCCCTTCATCGATGTGATGCTGGTGCTGCTCATCATCTTCATGGTGACTGCGCCACTGATTGCGCCCAGCGTGATTGATCTGCCCAGCGTAGGCAAGGCTTCAAGCCAAGCGGCTGACGTGGTGCAGATCATCATAGGAAAAGATGAGAATTTAGAGCTAAAAGTGCTCCCCGCCGGCAAAGAATCTGTGCGGAGTGCTATTAATACAGTAGCGGTTCAGGTGAAGAAACTGCAAGCTGGCAAGCCGGGCACAGCAGTCGTCATCAGCGCTGATAAAGGCGTGAAATACGAGACCGTGGTGGCCGTGATGGATAAGCTCAAGCGCGCAGGCATTGAGCGTGTGGGCCTCTCAGTGCAGATTGCCAAATAAGCCAAAGCCATGTCCACAGCAGTTCAGCTCACCAATCAGCACCTCGAATTTGCTCCACCTATGCCGCAAGGCACGAGGCGTGCATTTGCTTTGGCTGTATTGGCGCATGTGTTCCTCGCAGGCGCGCTCACTTGGGGCGTGAGCTGGAAGCGCGAAGCGACTGTCGCCACTGTGGAAGCCGAATTGTGGAGCGCCCTGCCCCAGCAAGCCGCGCCCAAGCTGCAAGAAGCGCCCCCACCTATAGCGCAAGTTGTGCCACTAACAGAGCCAACGCCAGCAAAAGCACCAGAGATCGTTACCGAAAAAGTCAAACCGAAACCCGAGCCTACCCCCGAAGTGAAACCGCCGCCCAAGCCAGAGGCCAAGCCCGAACCCAAGCCACAAGTCAACAAAGCGCAAGAAGAGCGCAAACTCGCCGAGCAGCGCGAGGCTGAGCGGCAAAAGACACTAGAGCGTATGGCGGGCTTGGCTGGCGCAACGGGTGGGCCAGCGGCCACAGGTCATGCCGCGCAATCCAGTGGCATTTCTGCCAGCTACGGCTCTCGCATCGAGGCGCGTGTTCGCCCCAATCACGTGTTCACTGGGGATATCAGCGGCAATCCACGCGTTGAAATTGAGGTTCGCGCTGATGCCAGTGGCTTGATTTTAGGAAAGCCTCGCATTCTCAAATCCAGTGGAAATCGTGAGTTTGACGAATCTGTCGTCAGAGCCTTTGAAAAGACCGAAATCTTGCCACGCGATGAAAATGGGCGTGTTCCCTCTCCCATTCAACTGGGCTGGAGCGCCAGACGCAACAATTAATCAGGGTTTTTGCTAGTTTTCAATAGGCCATCAGGTCAACGAAGCGAGCCAGCCCCCGTTATAGTTCCGTAGCTTCGGAAACCTCCGAACTCAAAACACTATCCATCCACTCTTCGAGGAGTTGTCTCATGTTGAAAAAACTGTTTGTATTATTTGCGTTGTTCTACGCAGCCCTGTCGTTCGCCGCTGTGGACGTGAACAAAGCCACCGCCGCCGAACTCGATGGCATCAAGGGCATTGGCCCCGGCATCTCCGGCAAAATTTTGGATGAGCGCAAAAAAGGCGCGTTCAAAGACTGGAACGATCTGGTCACCCGCGTCAATGGTGTGGGCGAGACCAATGCAGCCAAATTCTCCGCAGAAGGCATGACTGTTAACGGCCAAGGCTTCAAAGGCGTAGCCGCTGCACCAGCGAAAAAAGATGACAAGCCAATGGCTAAAGACGCAGCCGCCAAGCCAGCCGCCGCTACCGCCGCAGCTCCTGCGAAAGATGCCAAAGCAGCAGATGCCAAGCCAGCCGCCGCCGCTGCACCTGCCGCAGCAGCTAAAGCCGATCCAAAAGCTGATGCCAAGATGAAGGCCGACGCAGAGAAGAAAGCCAAGGCAGATGCCAAAGCCAAAGCCGCTGAAGAGAAAAAAGCCAAAGCTGATGCGGAAAAGAAAGCCAAAGCTGATGCCAAAGCAAAAGCCGAAGCCGACAAGAAAGCAAAGGCTGACGCTGGCAAGAAAGACATGAAGAAAGACGAGAAAGCCACCGCAGCCGCTGCGCCAGCTTCCGCACCTAAGAAGTAAACTTCTGCTCTCAAATAAAAAACCCGGTTCGCCGGGTTTTTTTATGTCTTTTTGAAGCTTTTTATTGCTTCAGTCCGATGATGTATTAACCGTTCGCCCTGAGGTATCGAAGGGTCAGCCCGAACGGAAATCTAAGACTTTATCGTGCCTGATCAATAGCTTAAAAATCAACGTGGAATATAGGTAGTTTGCTCATCAATTGATAGCAACTGCATTCTCTGCACACCAAGCCTGCAATCGCCCAATCGCCCTCCCGCGCTGAGCAATCGATAAAAACGAAGCCTTCGCTGCCCGTATCTGCCCACGCATCATCGCGCCCAAGCCAAGGCCACACACCTCATGCGCCACCTGCAACTCGCTGCCCTGCGTGAGCACTGAAATCAAGCGGTTATCGGCCTGAACCGACCAATTAAGCCCCGCCCGCTCCATCTCGATCAGGGGATGCGTCGCCAGATCATGCCAAGCGCCTGTGTGCAAATTACTCGTCGGGCACACTTCAAAATGCACACCGGCTTCTCGCGCCCTTGCCATGCGCTCACTCGCGCCCTGCCCTTGCGTGATCTGCACGCCATGGCCGATGCGCGTTGCACCCAAGTCGATGGCCTCGATCACGCGCCCGCCCACATCGGCCTCGCCTGCATGCAAGGTTAGCCCCAAGCCCGCTTCGCGCGCCAAGGCCACAGCTTTTGAATGCAATGTCGCGGGAAAGCCTTTTTCTGCGCCCGCCAGATCAAAACCAATCACATTTTTATCCGCAAAGCGCGCCGCAAGCTCCGCGCTACGCATCACATCGCTAGGCGCATCCGTGCGCATGCCGCACACGATCAAGCCCGCAGGCACGCCCGTAGTAGCGCTGCCGCGCGCAAGGCCCGCCAGCATCGCCTGCACCGCTTCATCACCTTTCAAACCATGCGCTTCCAGCAGCAAAGGTGCCATGCGCAGTTCAATCAAAAGTGCACCGTCCGCCGCACAATCTTCCACCGCCTCAAACGCCACCCGCTCGCAAGCCTCTGGCGTGGCCATTGCCGCCACCGTGAGCCCAAAAGCGGCCACATAGCGCTCCAGCGAGCCGGAATTGGCCTGCGTGTGAATCCAGTGCTGTAAAGCTTCTGGTGTATCAGCGGGTAACTTCACACGACGTGCACGGCACAGCTCCAGCAAAGTTTGCGGGCGCAAATTGCCATCCAAGTGCTCATGCAGCACCACTTTGGGGATATGAGGCCAGTTAATGACAGTGCCAGACATAGGGAAATAGAGGATAACCCCTTTGTCAACCGAAGGGAATTTCAGGCATTATCATTGCTTGTATGTGCATAGTGCACAACCCATTATTTAACTTGAAGGAAGCTTCCCATGAAATTCTCTTTGCGATCCACCATCGTTGCCGCTGCCGCTCTAGCCGCCACTGCCGCTTTCGCCCAGCCCGCCGTGATTTTTGACATGGGCGGTAAATTTGATAAATCCTTCAACGAAGCCGCCTACAACGGCGCTGAGCGCTACAAGAAAGAATCTGGCAAGCAATACCTCGAATTTGAAGTGACCAACCCCACCCAGCGCGAGCAAGCGATTCGCCGCATGGCTGAGCGTGGCGCAAACCCGATCATCGGCATTGGTTTTAGCCAAGGCGGCGCGATTGAGAAGGTTGCAAAAGAATTTCCTAAGCTCAACTTCGCCATCATCGATTTCGTGGTGAAGGAGCCCAATGTGCAATCCGTGGTGTTCAAAGAGCATGAAGGCAGCTTCCTCGTGGGCATGATGGCCGCTCAAGCCTCCAAAACCGGCAAAGTCGGCTTCGTGGGCGGTATGGATATTCCGCTGATCCGCCGCTTCCAGTGCGGCTACGAGCAAGGCGCGAAATTTGCCAATGGCAAGGTCGAGACGTTTGCCAACATGACCGGCACCACGGGCGCAGCGTGGAACGACCCCGCACGCGGCGGCGAGCTGGCCAAGGCTCAAATGGCCAAAGGCGCAGACGTGATCTTCGCAGCCGCTGGCGGCACAGGCATGGGCGTGTACCAAGCAGCTAAGGATGAAAAGAAACTCGCCATCGGTGTAGACAGTAACCAAAACCACATCCAGCCCGGCACCATGCTCACCTCCATGCTCAAGAAAGTGGATGTTGCTGTGTACAACGTGATGAAGAAGCACGAGCCAGGCATGACCGTGCTCGGCCTCAAAGAAGGCGGCGTGGATTACGCGATGGATGCAAATAACGACAAGCTCGTGACCGCTGACATGCGCAAGAAGGTCGATGCGGCCAAGGCTGACATCATTTCGGGCAAGATCAAGGTGGTGGATTACATGGCTGCAAGCAAGTGCGAGTGATTTCACAGAATTTAGGGCATTAAGAAAAAGTACGGAACACAGAAAACGCAGAAAAATCACAGAATTCACAGAAAATTGAGCTGCATTTCTGTGCTTTCTGTATAAATTCTGTGCATTCTGTGTTGTTGAGTTTTCAAAACTATGCCTGTGATTACCTCCTCTACTGAAAGCCGCACAGCCGTGCGGCTTTCTCACATCTGCAAGCGCTTTGGCGCAGTGCAGGCCAATGATGATGTGAGCTTAGCTGTGGCTGCCGCCTCGATTCACGGCATCGTGGGCGAAAACGGCGCGGGCAAATCCACGCTGATGTCGATTCTGTATGGCTTCTACACTGCTGATTCAGGCGCGATGGAAATCGAAGGCCAAGCGGCAAAGATCAGAAATTCGCACGAAGCCATTGCGCTTGGCATCGGCATGGTGCATCAGCACTTCATGCTGGTAGACAATTTAAGCGCTTTAGACAACATCGTGCTCGGCGTAGAAACATCGCTCAGCCTGCCGCGCACCCAGCAGGAAGCTCGCGAAAAACTCCAGCGCCTCATGAGCGAGACGGGGCTAAACGTCAATCTCAATACCTTGGTAGAAGACCTCTCGGTGGGCGACCGGCAGCGCTTAGAGATTTTGAAAGCCCTGCATCGCGGCGCGCGCATCTTGATTTTGGATGAGCCCACTGCGGTGCTCACCGCGCAGGAAACTGAGCAACTGTTTACCGTACTGCGCCGCTTGCGGGGCAGCGGCAAAACGATTCTCATCATCACCCACAAGCTCAAAGAAGTGCTGGCGCTGTGCGATCAAGTTACGGTGATGCGCGCTGGCCGCGTGGTCCATGTTTGCGCCACGCAAGATGCGACTGTGACGCAACTGGCCGAAGCCATGGTGGGCCGCAAACTCAAAGCGCCTCCTGCGCGCGCCGGGCATGATGCGAGCGCACCTGTGCGCATGCGCGTGCAAGGGCTGAACTTCCGCGATGCGCATGGCGTGCAGCGCTTGGCTGATGTGGGCTTTGAGCTGCGCTCGGGTGAGATCGTGGGTGTGGCGGGTGTGGCAGGCAATGGGCAAACCGAATTGCTGGAGATCGTCTCGGGCATGAAGCGGCCCGCATCAGGTTCGATGCAGGTGCTGGGCAAAGACTACTCAGCAACAACTTGGCTCGATCCCATCACCGCCCGCGATATGGGCTTGGCGCATGTGCCCGAAGATCGGCATGAGCGCGGCATGGTGTTGCAATTTGGCGCTTGGGAATCTGCCGTGCTCGGCTATGAGCGCTTGGCGGCCTACGCTTACAAATTGGGCAAGGGCTTATTTCTGCGCTCTAACGTCATGCAGCGCGATACGAACGATTTGATGCAGCGCTTTGATGTGCGCCCGCCGAATCCGAATTTAAAGTCTTCCAAGTTCTCAGGCGGCAATCAGCAAAAGCTCATTCTCGCGCGTGAGTTCAATCAAGCGCCAAAAATTTTGCTGGTGGGCCAACCTACTCGTGGCGTGGATATTGGCGCGATTGAATTCATTCATGAGCAACTGCGCAGTTTGCGCGATGCGGGCTGTGCGATTCTTTTGGTCTCCACCGAGCTGGAAGAAATTTTGGCGCTATCCGACCGCGTGATCGTGATGAACCAAGGCCACATCACGGGTGAGCTGCCAGTGGGAGAATGCGATGAGAAAAATCTGGGGTTGCTGATGGTGTCCACAAACGAGGCCCTGACGGGAAATTCTGCATGAGCGCCGCGCAAAAAGATTTGCCGCGCTGGCTTGATGTGGGCGTGATCCCGCTGATTAATTTACTGATCGCCTTGCTCGTGGCAGGCTTGGTGGTGGCACTCGTTGGCCAAAGCCCCAAGGATGTAATGACGGCGCTCGTCAAAGGTGCATTAGGCAATCAGCGAGGCCTCAGCTACACGCTGTATTACGCCACCACTTTCGTCTTCGCAGGCCTTGCAGTCGCAGTTGCTTTTCATGCAGGCTTATTCAACATTGGTGGGGAAGGCCAAGCCATGATTGGCGGCTTAGGCGCGGGGCTAGTTGCCCTGTGGCTCGGCGCATCGCTTCCCGGCTGGCTCATGATTCCACTCATGATCATCGCCGCAGCCGTGTTCGCAGGCATTTGGGGCGCAGTGCCCGGCTATTTGCAAGCCTATCGCGGCAGCCATGTGGTGATCACCACCATCATGTTCAACTTTTTGGCCAGCTCCATCATGGTGTATCTGCTGGTGAATGTGCTCAAGCCCGCAGGCGAGATGGCACCTGAGAGTGCAGAGTTTGCCGCCTCGGCCAAGATGCCGCGCGTGCACACCGTGCTGCAAAGTATGGGCATTGAATGGGCTTCTTCGCCGCTAAACTTGAGCATCCTGCTCGCAGTGGTTTCCTGCGTTTTCGTTTATCTCCTTCTCTGGAAAACGCGCATCGGCTATCAAATCCGCGCCAGTGGCTCGAGCCCCGGCGCTGCGGAGTATGCAGGCATTTCGCCGCAAAAGCAGGTGATCTTGTCGATGGCGATTTCGGGCGCGCTCGCGGGCATGATTTCCATCAATGAAGTAGCAGGCGTGCATCACAAGCTGCTCACAGATTTCGTCGCTGGCGCGGGCTTCACCGGCATTGCCGTGGCACTCATGGGGCGCAATCACCCATTCGGCATCGTGCTGGCCGCCCTGCTCTTTGGCATGATTTCTCAAGGTGGCGCAGAAGTGGCGTTTGAAGTGCCCGGCTTTACCAAAGACATGATCGTGATGCTGCAAGGTTTGATCGTATTGTTCTCTGGTGCTTTGGCCTATGTCTTTGCCCCGCTCATTGGCCGTGCGTATTTTTCCTTAGCGAAGAAGGAGACCACCTGATGGACTTGTCCTTCATCATCGATTTACTCGCCTCCAGCCTGCGCCTTGCCACACCGCTGATTTTTTGCGCCCTCGCAGGCGTGCTCTCTGAGCGCGCAGGTGTGATCGATATTGGCTTGGAAGGTAAGATGCTGTTTGCCGCGTTTGCCGCAGCCTGCGTGGGCGTGGTGAGCGGCTCTTGGCCACTAGCCATGCTCGCGGCTATTGTCGTGGCCTGCGCTTTGTCTGCACTGCACGGCTTTGCCTGCGTCACCTACCAAGGCAACCAAGTGATCACGGGCCTCGCTATCAACATCATCGCCGCTGGCCTCACCGTGGTGCTGGGCATTGCATGGTTCAAGCAAGGCGGGCAAACGCCGCAAGTGCCCGATGTGGTGCGCTTCAAAGAAATGTTGGATATTCCGCTGCTCGGGCAAAACGCTTTGGTCTATGTGGCGCTGCTGCTGGTGGGCGTGGTGTGGTTTGTGCTGTTTCGCACCCGCTTCGGCCTGCGCCTGCGCGCCGTGGGCGAGAACCCTGCGATGGTCGATGCAGCGGGCGTGTCTGTCTCGCTCACGCGCTACATGGCCCTCATGGGCAATGGCGCGCTCTGCGGCTTGGCCGGCTGCTACCTCGTCCTCGCGCAAAACGCAGCCTTCGCCCCCCACATGACCGCAGGCCGTGGCTTCATGGCCCTAGCCGCCATGATCTT
Source organism: Allobrachymonas sp. (assembly GCA_043769055.1). Classification (GTDB taxonomy): domain Bacteria; phylum Pseudomonadota; class Gammaproteobacteria; order Burkholderiales; family Burkholderiaceae_C; genus JANMDU01. The sequence goes on along the minus strand of JAYVJQ010000390.1, from coordinate 1,998 downwards.
CGGCAAATGGCATCCCGTGGGGGCGCTCTGGGCATGCTTGTTGTTTGGCTTCTTGGATGCTTTGGCGATTCGTTTGCAAGGCGTAAAGTTGCCCGGCATTGGCGAGATTCCCGTGCAGTTCATTCAGGCGCTACCATATTTGATGACGGTGATTTTGCTTGCGGGCTTCATTGGCAAAGCTGTTGCGCCGCGTGCTTTGGGTTCGCCGTATATCAAGTCGCGTTAAATCCGAATATCCAATCTCAGAAACACAGAAAGCACAGAAATCGCACAGAAGACACAGAAATATTTATTGCTTTCTTTTTGAATTTTTCTGTGCTTTCTGTGTAGTTTCTGTGCTTTCTGTGTTCCTCTTCAAAGCTTAATCATGCAACGTAGATTATTCATCACCACCCTCCTCGCCTCGCCTTTGTCTTTCGCCAAAACATCGCAAGGCGTACTCCTCGCGCAAGACTACTCCGCTGGCGCAGATGTCAGCCAGTACCTCATCAGCGAAAAGCTCGATGGTGTGCGCGCCTTGTGGGATGGCAAGAGTCTGCGCTTTCGCAGCGGGCAGATCATCGCTACCCCCGCATGGTTCACCGCCAAGCTGCCCGCCACACCACTCGATGGCGAGCTGTGGCTGGCGCGCGGCAAGTTTGATCTGCTCTCAGGCATCGTGCGCAAGGCGCAGGCGATTGATGCTGAATGGCAGCAGGTCAAGTACATGTTGTTTGAATTGCCCTCGGGCAACAGCACCTTCGCCCAGCGAAGCGAAGAACTCAAAGCCTTAGTGCAAAAAACCGCGTGGCCGCAACTCCAATGGATCGAGCAATTCAAACTGCCCAATGAAAAAGCCCTGCAAGCCAAACTCAAACAAATCACCATGCAAGGCGGCGAAGGCTTGATGCTGCACAAAGCAGATGCCCCCATCGCAGTAGGCCGCAGCCCCGTGCTGCTCAAGCTCAAACCCGTGTCTGACGCAGAAGGCATCGTCACCGCCCACATCCCCGGCAAAGGCAAATACCAAGGCATGCTCGGCGCACTGCAAATCAAAACCGAAGACGGCCACACCGTCAAAATCGGCACCGGCTTCAGCGATGAACAACGCGCCAACCCACCCACCATCGGCAGCACCATCACCTACAGCTACCGCGATAAGACCCCCAGCGGCAAACCACGCTTTGCAGCTTTCCTGCGCGTGCGTGCAGCAGGTACGTGAATCTGAGAAACTATTAAATCAATAGCACTCTGCGCTTATTCCATCCCGGCTACCTGCCATTTTTGCTTCAAATTAAAGGGGAGAACTGAGCTTTCTAAGCCTGTGGCAAAGGCCAGCCGATTAGAATCAAAATTGCACCCCACCCAACAGCCAACGCGCCTCTTTGCCCACCCTCCCCATGCACGCCGTAGAAATAGAAGCCGCGATCTCTGAATTGGCCTTGCAGCGTTCTGGTATGCAGGATTCTCCCTTTGCCTTTATCTTTGTATGAACTACACCTTGTTTTATATGTGGCAAGCGCATCGTAGTTCTTTAATGGCTGAGCATAGCTTTTACGTAGAACAAGCAAAAAAACGTCTGCTGTCGCAGTTCATAGATATTGAATCCGAAGCAGATAGGGCGACTGCGGCATATCTGGAAAGTGCAGCACACCTTTTCGATCCAGATCGGCATGATCCATCGGATTTCTATGAGACAGCGCGTGACGAAGGGGTAGCGTTTTATCGTTTGTTAAGCGACATGGGTGAACGGACTCGCCTATCTGTAATTGCTGGAATGTATCAAGAATGGGATAAGCAGCTACGCGATTGGCTCACAAAAGAAATTCGCCATTGGCATCTCGGTAATTCTTTGCTGAATGCTGTGTGGAAGGCAAGCTTTGAAAATATCATGGACTTGTTAGTAGCGCTAGGGTGGCCTGTTGGACGAAGCCGCTACGCGGAGTAGTACACGCGTAGGGTGAGACGATTTATTCTGCACCTTCACTCCGTTAATTCTGATGGGGTGATTGTGCAATA
>JAYVJQ010000389.1:0-5032 GCA_043769055.1 Allobrachymonas sp. | reverse complement strand
CTTGTTTACCGCTTTAGGCAACGCCAACGCCCTGCACTACGAAAAACTCCATCAAGCCATCCTCCAACAATTTGACCGCTACCCGCATCGCAATGCGATCTTGGGGCGGGAATCAACAAAGGAGGAGATTGCATTTTTACAGCAGCCGGGCTCGGGGTTTTGAATCACTAGTTGCTCTTAATTCGGTAGCATTTTGCGCAGGTTCTATCTCGGTGTTTGATGTCTCCGAAAAGCCAGCCTGCAAGTGGCAAGCGCGCTTCAATGCCCACAAAATTATCCACGAGGTAGCTGCGTTAGACTGCGTATATGGTGATCCCCCAACTCAGCCGAAAGCAGCAACTCCTTGCAACGCTGGCTTTTTTTGCGATGCTGGCCCTGCTGCTCTGGGGCATCACGCGCTATTTGAGCCCTTCGCCACCGCGCAGCGTGAGCATGACCACGGGTGCGCCCGACGGCGCTTATCACGCTTTTGGCGAAAAATACAAAAGCTATCTTCAAGGCCACGGCATTGAGCTCATCTTGCAGCCGTCCGCCGGATCGGTGCAAAACCTAGAGCGCCTGCAATCTGGCGCGAACGCAGGTTTTGTGCAGGGCGGCTTGGGTTTCTTAAGCCTGGACCCCGATCAAGATGCACAGAAAACACCGCTGCGCTCACTCAGTGTGATTGGTTTTGAGCCGCTGTGGATCTTCGTGCCTGCAGCTCAAGCTAAATCATTGAGCCAAGGTCTGAAAGCATTGCAAGGCAAGCGCGTGGCTTTGGGTGCAGAGGGTAGCGGAACGCGCAAAGTCGCGCTCGATCTGCTCACAACTTATGGCCTCTCAGAGCGCAACACCACGCTGGATGCCAGCTCCGGCATGGCGGGCGCGCAAGCCTTGATCGACAACCAGCTGGATGCCTTGATCTTGATTGCTTCTCCGCAATCAGCCGCCGTGCAAAAGCTGCTGGAGCAAAGTGATGTTTCGTTGCTGAGCTTGAGTCAGGCAGAAGGTTTGGCGCGGCGCTTGCCATATTTGCAGCTCGTCTCGCTCAAAGCGGGCTCGGTCAATCCGGCCAAAAATCTGCCCGCGCAAGATGTGCAACTGCTCACCACCACCGCCAACCTCGTGGTGCATGACAACATCCACCCCGCCATTGCGTATTTGCTTCTGGAAGCAGCGCGTGAGATTCACAAAGTGCCCACCCTGCTCTCGCGCCCCGGGGAATTTCCGCATCCGCGTGGTACGGATTTCCCGCTGGCCGATGAAGCCGCGCGCTATTACAAAGATGGCCGCCCTTTCTTGCAACGCTACTTGCCCTTCTGGCTGGCCAATGCCTTGCAGCGCCTACTCTTGATTTTGATTCCGCTGGCCGCAGTGGGCATTCCGGTGATCAAGCTATTTCCCGCTTTGCTGCAATTCAGAGAAAAGAATCGACTGTATCGGCACTATGCGCAACTGCTGCAACTGGAATCCTCTATCAAAACCCGTCAACTCAGCACCTTCGAGATCGGCGAAGCACAACGCGATCTCGACGAAATTGAAGCCACCATCAGCACCATGAAATTCAACCTCGAATTCTCTGACCGCGTGTACACCCTGCGCCAGCATGTGGACTATGTGCGCCGGGCCTTGCATGCCGAGGCCCATCCTTCAACCCCTCCAATCACCCCAAGCTCAACATCATGAAAATCATCATCACTGGCGGCGCAGGCTTCGTTGGCGCACGTTTAGCGCAAGCACTTTTGGCGCGTGGCTCGCTCAGTTTGCGCGGCTCAGCCGCCGTGCCCATTTCAAGCATCGTGATCGCTGATCGCATTGCAGCGCCTGCTTCTCTCGCACAAGACGCGCGCATCAGCAGCGAGGTGGGCGATTTGGTGGATCAGTTGCAAACTGGCCCCTCCAATTTGCTCGCCCGCCACAGCGATGCGCAAGTCATCTTTCACATGGCAGCGGCTGTGAGCGGCGAATGCGAGGCCAATTTCGATTTGGGCATGCGCAGCAACTATGCCGCCACGCATGCGCTGCTGGAATCTGCGCGAGCCCTTAATCAAATTTCTAGCACACAACCCACCGTGTTTTTTGCCAGCTCGATTGCCGTATTTGGCCGCACGCTTCACCACAGTTTCCCTGACGAGATCTTAGACACCACCTTGCCCACGCCGCAAACCAGCTACGGCATTCAAAAGCTCATTGGTGAGCAGCTCATGGCCGATTACGCCCGCAAAGGCTTCATCGCCGCCCGCAGCGCGCGCCTAGCCACCGTGAGCGTGCGCGCAGGCTTGCCCAATGGCGCAGCTTCTGGATTTTTCAGCGGCATGATCCGCGAGCCTTTGAAGGGCATCGAATGCGCGATCCCCGTCTCGCCGGATACTGTGCATTCACTTTCATCACCCGCCAACACCGTGCGCGGCATCATTGCCTGCGTTGAAGCCAGCGACGAGGCTTGGGGGTCGCTCACAGCACTCAACCTGCCTGCACTGCCGATTACGGTGGGCGAGATGGCCGAGGGCTTGAAGCGCATTGCCGGCGAGAAAGCACACAGCCTCTTGTCTTGGAAAGTAGATCCTGCGATTGAAAAAATCGTCAACGGCTGGCCCACCCGCATGGGCAGCCCGCGCGCGCAGGCTCTTGGTATGAAGCCCAACGCCAGCTTCGAAGAAATCGTGCGTGAACATATTGCCACGAGCCATCCTGAGTTGAAAATTTAAACCCACCACCTCGGGGCATCCCCTAGCCAAAAGATCTGCGTAAAAGGCTAGACTGCGCTATTCAATTATTTGGAGACAAGCATGCAACTGACTCGCCGCCTTTCTACCGTTTTCCTCGCTGCCGCCGCAGCCGCAGGTTTCATGAGCAGCGCCGCTGCGCAAACCACCATGCGCATCAGCATCTCGGTGGCGCAAAACTCGCACCAAGGCGTGGCGATTGACACCTTCGCCCGCGAAGTTGAAAAGCGCACCGCAGGCCGTTACAAAGTTCAGCCCTTCTACTCAGGCGCACTCGGCGGCGAGCGCGAAAGCATAGAAGCTGTGCAACTCGGCACGCAAGAGCTGACCTTCAGCTCCACCGGCCCTGTGCCCAACTTTGTGCCCAGCGCGCGTATTTTGGACATTCCTTTCCTGTTCCGTGACAAAGCGCATGCACGCGCCGTGCTCGATGGCCAGATTGGTCAAGACATGCTCAAAGAATTTGAGCCCAAAGGCTTCAAAGCCTTGGCTTGGGGCGAAAATGGCGTGCGCCACATGACCAACAGCAAGCGCTCGGTCAACAGCCCCGACGATTTGAAGGGCTTGAAAATGCGCACCATGGAAAACCCCGTGCATGTCGCCGCCTACAAAGGCTTTGGCATCGTCACCACGCCCATGGCCTTCCCCGAGGTATTCACTGCTTTGCAGCAAGGCACCGTGGATGGCCAAGAAAATCCTCTATCTGTGATCATGGCGGCTAAGTTCGATCAAGTGCAAAAGCACCTCTCGCTCACCGGCCATGTGTACTCACCTGCCGTGTTCCTCATGAGCAAAGGCGCGTTCGACAAACTCTCTGCCGCTGACAAAACCGCCTTCCTAGAAGCCGCCAAAGAAGGCGCAAAAGTAGGCCGCGCCCGTGTGGATGAAGACGACACCAAAGGCGTTGCCGAGCTGCGCAGCAAAGGCATGACCGTGATTGAGAATGTGGACAAATCCAAATTCATCGCTGCACTCACAACGGTGAACGCAGACTTTGAAAAACAGTTTGGCAAAGCCAATATTGATCGCATTCGTGCGGTGAAGTAATGCTATTTAATTAGTAGCAAACTATCTAATCAATATGCCGGCGATCCGGCATATTTTCTTTAAAAACCATGAAAACAACCTTCCTCAAGTTTGAAGCCTTCACCACCAGCTTGGCCATGCTGATTGCCTGCGCGATGTTGGCCGTCTCAGCCAGTCTGGGCATGTTCCAAATCATCACCCGCTTCATCTTGGAGCGGCCTGCGGAGTGGACAGAAGTGCTGATTCGCTTCACCTTGATCTGGATGGTGTTCATGGGCATTGCCGCAGCGTTTCGCCAAGGCGCGATGGTGAGTGTGGATGTGCTCTACCGCTGGAGCCCTTTCAGAATCAAGCGCGTGCTGGATTGCGTGGTGACAATTGCAGCCCTTACGCTGCTCAGCGTCATCCTCTGGTGGGGCTGGGATTATGCGAATCGCGGCAAGGTACAAACCGTGATCGGCTTGGAAGATGTGAGCATGTTCTGGGCGTATCTGGCCATGCCTGTGGGCGCAGTGTTTAGCATGATTGGTGTGGTTGGTAATTTGCTGGATCCGCAGCGGCTTGAGTTGGAGACTGCGCAATGAGACACGTAGAACCGCTTCAAGTGGCTCAAGCCCCCTCGGGGGGCAGCGTCGACGCGCAAGCGCAGAGCGTGGGGGCAATATGAGCACAGCGATGATTATTTCGATGGTGTTGTGCTTTGCACTCACCATCTCAGTGGCGGTCTCCATTGGTCTGTCGTCCATCGTTGGCATTCAGATGAGCAATGCCAATATGCTGATCTCGGTCAAGGAAATGTTCTCTTCGATCAATAAATTTCCACTCGCAGCAATTCCGTTTTTTATTCTGGCGGGCAACATCATGGAAACAGGCGGCATCTCGCGCCGCCTTGTTGAATTTGCCAAATCCATCGTCGGCGGTGTGCAAGGCGGCTTGCCCATGACTTGCGTGCTCACCTGCATGATTTTTGCAGCCGTCTCCGGCTCGTCGGTGGCCACCACCTTTGCGATTGGCGCCATTTTGATTCCCGCCCTCATCAAGCATGGCTACCCTACGCCCTATGCAGCCGCCCTGCAAGCCACCAGCGCCGAGTTGGGCGTGATCATTCCGCCCAGCATTCCGATGATTTTGTATGGCGTGAGCGCTGAAGTCTCGATTGGCGAACTCTTCATCGCAGGCTTTGGCCCAGGCTTGTTGATTGGCGCTGCGCTGATGCTGTTCGTCTATGTGTATTGCCGCATCAAAGGCTGGGGCAAAACCGATGGCGAAGGCCGATTGAGCTTTGGCCCGGCCACGTGGCA
>JAYVJQ010000388.1:0-6865 GCA_043769055.1 Allobrachymonas sp. | reverse complement strand
GCATTATCTATGCCGGCTAGTAGCCTATTTGGCTTAAAAATCGGCGCTGCGCAGATGCTCTGCGCTGCTCTGGTGGGCGGCGGCTTGGTAATTTGGGCGCTGATCTCCAAAGAATTCCGCAGCTTGGAGAATTTGCTCGCGGGTATGGGTATTGGCCTGGTGATCACGCTCATGTGGTGGGCCAGCGGCTCGCTGGGTTTCATTGCTGAGCATCCCGAGACTTTGCAAGAAGCCTTTATCGCCACCAACTCAGGCCGCGCCGAAGCACTGAGCTTCGTCGCTCCTGTGGCCTACACCGTGGATTGGCTGATGTTTTTCTCCGATAAATCCAAGGTGCTCACCTTGGGGATTGCCAGCGTGTTTGGCGTGATTGCAGGCTCGGCGGTGATGGCATTGCTCACCAAGAGCTTTCGCTGGGAAGGCTTTGGCGGCACGGAAGATGTGGGCAATCATCTGGTCGGCGCTACTCTCATGGGTGTGGGCGGCGTGACCGCGATGGGCTGCACTGTGGGGCAAGGCTTGAGCGGGATTTCTACGCTCTCCACCATGAGCTTCATCGCCGTGGCCGCCATCATTGGCGGCGCAGTGCTGGCCATCAAATATCAGATTTGGCGCATGGAGAAGATGGCCTGATGGAGGCCGATCTTGCGCGCCGATTTTCTGGCTTAGAGCGCCTCTACGGTGTAAATGGAGCAGCAGCCATTCGCGCTGCGCATGTGGCCGTGATTGGCATTGGCGGTGTGGGCTCGTGGGCAGCAGAGGCACTGGCGCGCAGCGGCGTGGGGCAAATCACCTTGATCGATTTTGACCAAGTGGCTGAGTCGAATATCAATCGGCAGATTCATGCAGATTCCAATTCGGTGGGCAAAGCCAAGGTCGATGCCATGCGAGAGCGCATTGCTCTCATCAACCCGCAATGCAATGTCAAAGCAATCGAAGAATTCGCCACGCCCGAGAATTGGCCCACGCTGGTCGCAGCAAATTTCAACGCCGTGCTCGACTGCTGCGATCAGCAAAGCGCCAAAACCGCGCTGGCGGTGTGGGCGATGGATCAGTCCAAGCGCCTCAAAAAGCAAGCTCCTCTCTTCATCACTTGCGGTGCAGCAGGCGGCAAGCGCCGCGCCGATAAAGTAGAAATCGCAGACCTCAGCGAGACCACGGACGACCCCCTGCTCTCCGACCTACGCTATCGCCTGCGCCGCCAACACGGCGCACCGCGAGATAAAAAAATCGGCATCACCTGCGTGTTTAGCAAAGAGCCCGTCGCTCCGCCCGATCCATCATGCGCCATTGAAGATGCCGATGGCAGCCTCAATTGCCACGGCTACGGTTCAGTGGTGAGCGTCACCGCCACCTTCGGCATGTGCGCAGCCGGTTGGGTGCTGGATCAGCTTGCAAGCAAGGCTTGACGGGCCATTAAAGACCTCATGTAGCCGCCTCAATCTCCACCGAATCCAACCAAAGCGTCTCAGGCGCAATGTCTATTTCACCGTGCCACACCACCGTGCCATAAGCCACCCGCACTTGGTTAAACAACGCAACACTTTGCAAACGCTGCCACGGTTTCATGCCCAGCAAGGGTTTCATATCAAACAAGCGCTGCGAACCGTCGGCATAACGCAGCTTCAGCATATGGTCAGGCAAAGGTTTCGCTGTCAAGACATCCATGATGAGCCTCACTGTAGTGGAGCAATGCGAAACGGTTCATCGCCATTGACCGCTAATTGCCAATCAACCATCAGCTCTTCGCTGTGAATTTCAATCCAAGCCTGCACCAATTTGAGTTGCTTTGCAGGCAATTGACCAGCAAGCAAGACACCATCAGGAATCTGAATGACCGCCTCATCGCTTTGATAGCGCACATGAATATGCGGTGTGTGATGCTGCCGATTGTCTCGGTAAAACATCAACACCAAGATTCCATAAAACATTGAGATTGTGGGCATGTCTTATTTTATGACATGCCCCGCGCACAAGGCTATCTCATGCTAGGCCCAAGCCAAAAAACCAATCACTGACCGGAACGCACCAAACGAGCCGACAAACTGCAATCAATTTATTTCAATGTACAATTAATTCGATGCTCACCGTTATCGAAACACCCATCTTTCAGTCGATGGCGCAATCTCTATGGACGCAACAAGAGCGGGAAGACTTTGCGGTGTTCATCAGCGAGCAGCCACTTGCGGGCGATGTGATACCGCACACGGGTGGTTTGCGAAAATTGCGCTGGTCTCGCTCTGGCATGGGCAAGCGCGGTGGCACACGAGTGATTTATTACACGCGCTTGCCACAAGGCGAAGTGGTGTTGATTGCGGTGTATGCCAAAGCCAAGTTTGACAATCTGCCCGCCCACGTTCTCAAGTCATGGAAGGAAGCCTACGATGAGCCAAGTAAAGACTAAATCAATGGATGCAGAAACCGCAGCTTTTGCTGAGACGGTTCGCCAAAGCTTGGTGCAAGCCAAGCAAGGGCAAACTGCGCGCGTTTATGACACCAAAGAACTCCAAGCCATCAAAGCAAGACGCGGCCGCCCGATTGGAGCCAAGCAGGCGCAAGTAAAAAAACCCACGACGCTGCGGCTCGATGAAGAAGCTTTGGCTCGCTGGCGCGCCTCAGGCAAGGGCTGGCAAACGCGGGCAGCTCATCTTCTTGCGCAGTATGCACCGGCCTGAAGCTCCCAAAAGCCAATCACTGACCGGAACGCACCGTACTTAATTGGACAAGCGCTGTTTGCGCGAAGGATTTGTAGCGCTCGGGGTGTTGCTCCTGATTTTTCATCAAGGCAGCAAAATAAGCAGCAAAATCATCTCCATGCTGCTCAAGCAACTGGGCACATATCTGATGAATCTCTTCGACAATGGTCTCTTGGATCGCTTGAGAATTCACCGTTTCCCCATGAGTTTCACGCAGCTCTGCGCTTCGCTCTCGCAACTGCTGCACAAAGCGTTTGGGGTCGTGCCCTGCTGCTTCAAAGGCAGCATCTTGCGCCATAACTCTTGAATCACCGCATCGGCATGTCTGGCAGCTTGGGGCATTCCAAATCTCCATTCGATTGTTGTGAACCACTTGCTTGAGTTGGATATTTCTCGCGCATACGGCGCACAATTTCCTCCACGCTATAGCCCGCTTCTTTGTTGATCTGCGCTTTGATCGCCCACAGCTCTTGCATGATGGGGTCATTTTTGGGTAAATATTCTGCATTGAGATTCATTGTGTTTCCTTTCACAGCGATTTAAAGAAAGCCTTGCACCAACTCTTCTGGCGTTGCTAGGGCTAATTTTTCAAAACCCAAAGCCGCCAAAATTCTTTGCAACTTTAATTTGGGAATAGGACCAACCAAATGAGAAAAATTCCAAGTCGCAATGAAATCCATTTGCGCTGTGGCGGCCAATGCAATGTGCAAAGCATCTTCAGGCTCAGTCTTAGGCACAGCACCTGTGGCAAGCAGCGCTTGCGCGAGATCTTGAGCTTCTGAGGAAATGGGCAACTTATCCAAGCCTTGGCATACCAAAAGCCGCTGCTTGGCAGCTTGCTCATCACCGCGCCCAATCTCCTCTAGCACCAGATCAGACACAAATACTGAGTATTTTTGATCACGCAAATCCCAAAAATCACGGCTTAGCTGCTGCCTGACTTGCTTAACCGAATCCGTGCTGTCGCGAGCAGTTAAGTAACTGATGAACGAGGATTCTAGATAGATGCGTGGCTTGGCTTGGCTTGCATACCGTCATTTTAGCCCTCGCTGCCTTGCCGCGTGGACACTACCGCGCGGCAAGGCAGCGTGTGCATCCAACCGCCCAATCAGCCAAACGCCCAAGCCAAAAAGCCAATCACTGACCGGAACGCACCAAACGAGCAGACAAACCATTGTCCTTAAAGCCGTAGCCGCCAAAGCCGTCGTAGAAAACCACGACCCACGCGCCGTCTAAAACGTCCGAATTCGGCGAGGCAGACCACGCAGATGTATTCGGCTGATTGGGAAACCATGTGCTGTTGATCGCCGGGTTATTGCAAGCAATTTCCGCCAAGCTCTGCAACTCATTGCGGTTGGGCAAGCGCCATGCGGTGGCGGGGCTGGCCGAGGTGGCGGTGGCGGTGCGGGCGCGGTCTAGGGCATTGACCCACGTGAAGGTGCTCACTGTGCCGGTGCAAGCCGTGCCGCTCCAAGTTGCGCCCTCTAAGCAGCGCTTCCAGATGAGGCCAGTGACTTTATCGCGCACCTCGCTGCCCGCAGGCGTGGCCGCGGCCACCGCTTCATAGCGGCTATCAGGCCGGGTACGCTCAATGGTGCTAGGGCATACCTGCGCTTGCGCAAAAAGAGAGCCTGCGCTGGCGATGCAAAGCGCAGCCGCGAAGCTTTTGCGCAAAGGGTTGAGAGAAATTTTCATGATGACTGTCTCCTAAAAGTGGGATGGGGTTGATGAGGGTTTTTGAAACAGGTGTGCAGCCAAGGATGCTGGGCAAGCAGGCGCTGGCGCAGCCGATGGGCGCTGGCATGCGAAAAATGCCCCCAATAGCTGGCTACTGTGCTGCGCAATTGCTGCGGATCAAAATTGCGGCGCAAGCGCTCGCTGCGCAGCGCGGTGAGCTTTTCATGCGCATGCTGGGCCACGCGCGGGCGCACGGTGAGGTAATGCGGATGCACGATATAGCCCAGAAAATCTACGCCGCTATCGCAGCTGCCGCGCTTGATCTCAGGCTTGAGCTGCAAGCCCAATTGCTCTTGCAAAAATGCTGCAATGCGCTTTTGCCAAATTTCTAGCTGGGCAGCATCTTCATGCAAGAGTACAAAATCATCCACATAGCGCACATAGCTCTTGCATTTGAGCTGATGCTTGGCAAATTGATCCAGCGCATCGAGCACCACATTGGCAAAAAACTGGCTCGATAAATTGCCAATCGGCAGGCCGCAGCCCGGCTCGGAGTTGGCCAAGCGCTTATGCGGCGGCACTTGCGCTCTTTCTCTAGGGCTGGCTCGCCATTGCACTTGGCTTGCGGGCTCGCCTTGCAGCAATTGCTGGCACACAAAAAGCATCACATCGCGCTGGGGATCGCGGCAGCTTTTGATTTGCTGCTCCAATGCCGCGAGCAAGCCGCCTCGATCAATGCTGTTGAAAAAATTATGAATATCTAGCTGCAAATAATGCGCTTGGCCTGCGCCCGCTCCATCGCGCAGGCGGCGCATGAGCTGCTGTAGGCGCGCCACGGCGGCATGCGTGCCTTTGCCGGCGCGGTTGGAAAAAGAAAAAACATTCCACGCGTTGTCTGAATTGTCCGAATTCGGCGAGGCAGACCACGCTGCCCGCTGCGCTTGATACTCCTGCGAGCAAGCTGCATCAGCCCAAGGCTGATTGGCGTAGCGCGCATTCGTGGGCGGCATGATCTCTGGCGATCTCATGCCTTGACCTCCGGGGTGTCAGCGGGACTCAGTGAATCGGGATGCGCATATTGGCCAAAGCTTTGCTTATAAGCTCGGGGCTCAGCATGCTTCTGCCCGTTTTGCGGTGAAAAAGGCGGCGAGGATGAAGAGGCTGAATGCACTTTAGGCTCGCTTGTGGCGAGCTTGCGGCTCCAGCCCCCGGCTTGCAGGGCGATAAGATGCATTAGCCCGGATATTTCACCATGAACGCCGTTTTGCGTACCTTCACCCTTTGAAAGTGATCTGCTTTGTTCAAATCCGACTTGTACGCAGCAAAACGGCTCAGCACCCGTCGCATCCCAAACCCGGGCGTCTGACTGCACGTTGCTTCGCCCCGAGGGCACGCGCCCTCGGGTTGTCGCATCGCGCAGCCAGCCATCCCGGTTTTGGGCGCGTCGGGCACTGTCATGGTGAAATTTCCGGGCCAGGCGGGCGCAGGCTTCAAATTGAGAAAAAGAGGCAAAGGCTTGCACGGTTTTGGCCAATTGCAGGCTGAGCTTCATATCATCGGTTTGCCACACCAAGCGCTGCACATGAGCGAGCTGCTGGGCTCTATCGCGCCAAGCGCGATTGGCGCTGCGGGCGATCTCCATGGCTTGGCGGCGCAAATCGCTGCCAATTTGGTATTTGTGGTAACGCGGAAAATTGCGCACACATTGCTCCACGGCCAGCAGCAAGCGCTGGGCATCGCGCACGATGGGCGGCAAGCCGCCGCTGGGCCGGGTATCGCTCATGGCATCAACGGAGAAGAAAGCCAAAAGCCAATCACTGACCGGAACGCACCAAACGAGCCGACAAACCATTGTACTTACCGTCGTTGCCGTCAAAGCCGTCGTAGAAACCGACGCTCCATGCGCCGTCTGAATTGTCCGAAACCGGCGAGGCAGACCACGTTGCGCCAGAGATATTCAAATTCACATCAGGGAAATGATTCGTATCAATCGCTGGATTGCTGCGCCCCAGATGCGTGAGCGAGATCAACTCATCTTTGCTGGGCAAGCGCCAATCAGTGAAGCCACATAAGCCTGCTGCATTGACTGCTGTGGCATAGGCTTGCGTGTTGCATCGGGTGGCATCGGCCACGCCGTTGCAAACAGCGTTTGCGCCATCAATCTCTGTGCCAGCGCTGCCGCCGTTTTTCATGTCGTCGGGGTTGAACCAAGTGAACGTCGCGGTGTAGTGGCGCAAAGCTGTTGCATCGTGCTTGGTTTTGACTTCCCAGATCAGGCCGGTGACGTTGTCGCGGATGCATTCCCAGCGGGTGCCTGCGACGTTGCTGCCGGTATCGCTCCAGGCGGCGTTTTGAATCGCCAAGGGCTGGCCGTTGGCTCCTAAGCGGGTGTAGTCAAAGCCGGCTGCGCCGGCGCCAATTTTGGTGAGCGAGCCAGCGGCGGCCTGCGCATCGCGGCCATGGTAGGCATCTTGCTGGGGGCCCCAGAGATT
>JAYVJQ010000387.1:0-3715 GCA_043769055.1 Allobrachymonas sp. | reverse complement strand
GCGCAGAGAGTTGCTCGGGGATTTTTGAAGTGACTTGCGTTGGCATGAGCGATGTGTCTACGCGAGTAGGCTGGGTGCTCGTCCGGCAGCTCATGCCATCAATATCAGGCTCAGTCACGATCTCACCGCAACGCAGCAATACCGCGCGCAACACCCAAGGTGCGAGCCAATCAGACAACAGGAGCGCTGCCACCAAAGAGCAAGCCATCAAAGCATCGGCTTGCATCAGCGCTGGCCAAGCGAGTAGAAGCAGCGCCAAGCCAGTCATAGAAAGCGGCTGCATCGCTAGCCCGAGTGCAAAGCCTTGACTAGCGCGCAGCCCTGCCCATCGTGCCGTCAGCGTACACACCAAAAGCTTGGCGCCCAATCGCAGCAGCACGATCATCGCTACCAACGCAATCATCATGCCCAGCGACACATCTAGCGCAGTAAAGCGCATAACGCCCTGCATCCACAATGCCACCAACGTCAGCGCAGATAGAGCAAACAACAGTAGTTGCGAAAGCGCCGTCAGCGCTGTTTGCAAGCCCTGCCCTTCGCGCCAAGCGGCCCCTGTTGGGCTGCGCAAGCTAAGGCCGAGAGCCAAACAAGCTGCCCAAGCTGGAGCGCCCCACCACTGCGCCAGACCTGCGCATACACAGGCAGCCGCTACCAAACCCATGCTTTCGCTGCCTGCATGCAAGGCGGCAGGCGTGCGCCCACTGCGCGAGATATCGCGGGCTGTGAATTGCCGCGCCAAGAATCGCCCCAGCCCTGCGCCCACGGCCAAGCTCAAAATAAGCAGCAAAAGAGGCCGTGCCAAATCCCAACCGCTGCGCTGCAGCAATGGCAAGCTCGGCCACACCCCGGCCGATGCAGACACACTGCTTACCGCAGCTTGTTGCCAAGCCTGAGCGATCACCAGAAGTAGCGGTAAGCACAGCGCGGAGAGCAGCGTGTTAATCCCACCTAAATGCAGCGAGCGAGCGCTGATTTGCCCATCGGCCTGCCAATCAGGCATGAAGCTACTCAAGACCACTGGCGAGCTATGCGCCGCCAAAATGCCAGCAATACTTGCTGCCGGCCAAGCCAAGCCGAGCATCATGAGCAAGCCAGCTGTGGTCACCGCCGTCAAGGCAAACTCCAGCACCGCCGTAGCCGCTAGGGCCTTGTTGCGCAGCAGCCAGCGCATATCCATTCGCTGCCCGACGGTAAACAATACCCAACCCAGCGCCATATCAAACAGCCATTGTGTTTGATCTGAAATAGCCACCAAGCTGGCCACATCGAGAAAAACCAACGCACCCAAGGCAATCAACAACCCACAGCCGCCATACGCCGTGCTGCGCAGTGCGCCAAAGCGCTGCACGCGATCCGCCACACGCATCGCCAGCCAGAGCCCCGCACCGATCCACACCACCGAGGGCGCTTGCACAAGCCATGCGCTCAAAGCTTGCATGGCAGCGTCTGCCCACGGCATCCACGGCTCAAGCATCGCCGCCAAGCTGCTCTTCGTGTCTGCAAACAAAGTATTCATCCCTTCACGATAGCCAGCAGCTCAGTTACACGCCGGTTGTGAATGTAAAAGTAGTCAGTGTTTACAGCTTCAAGCCAACCCATTCACTATTAATTCAATAGCACCTTGCGCAGCAAATACGACGGCTATTGACTGTTTTTAAATAATTATCTGGAGAAAAACAGGTTTACCAAGGCAAGCCTTGCCCCAAGTAATCCACAAAGCGCCCATTGTCTTGCGCAGTGAGCTGATGGATCACCGCCAAGATTTCACGCGCAGCCAGAGCGGGTTCGCGTACATTGAGCCCCGTTTTTCCGAAGGGCTCAGACAGAGCCGTGCTCACTGTGCCGGGATGCAGCGCGACACAACAAGTTTGCTTGTTACGCCGAGCTAACTCAATCGATGCGGTTTTAACAATTTGATTGAGCGCCGCTTTCGATGCGCGATAACCATACCAGCCGCCGAGCGCGTTGTCACCAATGCTGCCAACTTTCGCTGAAATGAAAACGATTTTTGCGTCGCCATGCTTAGGCAACAAGGGTGCGAGATACTTGAGAAGCAAAGCCGGGCCAATCGTGTTGACCGCAAACACTTGACTCAAATAGGCGGCGTCAAGTTGCGCCAAGCTGCGCTCAGGGCCAGTTCCATCTCTGTGCAAAAATCCTGTCGCAACGATCACGAGCCGAAGCGGCTTGTCAAAGCATTGCACTCCTAGCCACTCGGCGCACGCTGCAATGCTCGCCTCGTTTGTCATATCAAGCATGGGCACACCTGGATTACTGTGGCTGCGAGACAAGCCCAATACTTGCGCATACTGCGCATCTCCGACCAGACTGTGCTGTAAAGCCGCTCCCAATCCGCCCGAAGCGCCTATGACCAGCGCCGTATTTCCATCATCTGCCATTGCATATCGCCTGAATCATAAACATGCGTATGATTCTGCATGGAAAATTCAAATACTCACAGCACAATGCTGAATGCCCCCTTCATCGCGCCCGGCAAATACACAGACGCGCCAGCCGCCGTCAAACAAATCCAAGCCATCTACGACAACAGCCTCGCCCATTTGCGCACCAGCTTAGATGCTTTTGTTGCAGGCTCACTCAAGGCCGGCAGAGTTCGCGCCTGCTATCCCTTCGTGCGCCTACGCACGCAAACTTTAACGCGCCAAAGCTCAGCACCCAGAAAATTGAGCTTCGGCTTCGTGCAAGGCGTAGGCACATTTGAGACGACGATCACAAAGCCCGATTTGTTTGAGCCCTATTTGCTCAAGCAACTCGACCTGTTACTCAAAAACCATGGCGGCGAAATCGAAGTGGGGACGAGCAACGAGCCGATCCCCATCCATTTTTCTTTCACCGATCACGATCACGTCGAAGGCAACATCCCACCAGACCGTCGCGCACTGATGCGCGATGTGTTCGATCTGCCCGATCTGGCCGCGATGAATGACGATATTGCCAATGGCACATTCGAAGCCGCAGGCCGCGCCCAGCCGCTTTCGCTCTTCACCGCGCCGCGCATCGACTACTCTTTGCACCGCCTGCGCCACTACACCGGCACTTCAACTGAGCATTTTCAAAACTATGTCTTGCTCACGAATTATCAGTTCTACATTGACGAGTTTGTGAATCTCTGTCGCCAAGAAATGGCCAACCCCAACAGCGAATACGTCGCCTTCGTCGCTCCCGGCAATGTCGTCAAGCGCCGCGTGGGCTTAAATGCAGAAGAGCTCGATGCCCTTGGCAAAGAGCCTCCTCGCCTACCGCAAATGCCGGCCTACCATCTCGTGAGAAAAGACCACAGCGGCATCACGATGGTCAATATCGGCGTGGGCCCGGCGAACGCAAAAAACATCACTGATCACATCGCTGTGCTGCGCCCGCATGCATGGCTCATGCTCGGCCACTGCGCCGGCCTGCGCAACAGCCAAGCGCTGGGCGATTACGTACTCGCGCATGCCTATGTGCGCGATGATCATGTGCTTGATGAAGATTTGCCGCTGTGGGTGCCGATTCCCGCGCTGGCTGAAGTGCAAGTCGCGCTGCAACAAGCCGTCGCTGAGGTGGCGCAACTCCCCAAAGGCGAATTGAAGCAACTCCTGCGCACAGGCACAGTCGCCTCCACAGACAACCGCAACTGGGAGCTGCTCGACAGCGCCAAACTCACCCAGCGCTTCAACCAAAGCCGCGCCATCGCGCTAGACATGGAAAGCGCAAC
>JAYVJQ010000386.1:0-9173 GCA_043769055.1 Allobrachymonas sp. | reverse complement strand
CATCAGCGCAAGCTTCTACTCAAACAATTGAGCAAGGTTGACAGCGCTCAGGAGGTCAGCGCCTTGATCGAGAGCCGTGTCACGGATGCCCCCGTTTGCCCCAAGTGTGCGCACGCGCAGATTGCCCGCTGGGGCAGCGCCTCTGGCCTTCAGCGCTACCGCTGCCTCGGTTGCAAAGCCACTTTCAACGCTTTAACAGGAACACCTTTAGCGCGACTGCGCAAGAAAGGCAAGTGGCTGGACTACGCGCAGCAGATGGAGCAAGGCATCAGCGTGCGCAAAAGCGCTGCGGCCTGCGAGGTTCATCGCAACACCGCCTTTCGCTGGCGCCATCGCTTTCTCACGCTGCCCAATGGCAGCAAGCCCACTGGCTTGGCAGGCATCACTGAGGCCGACGAGGCTTTCTTTCTTGAGTCGTTCAAAGGCAAGAAGAAGGCCATGCAGCGCTCACCGCGCAAGCGCGGCAGCAAAGCATCCAAGCGTGGTCTATCAGATGAACAGATTCCTGTGCTCATCTGTCGTGACCGCTCGGGCAGCACAACGGACTTCATCTTGGAGAAAGACGACAGGACGCATATTTACGAGGCTTTGAAGCCTGTCGTGGCCAGTGATGCGATTCTTTGCACGGATGGCAGTAGGGCCATGATTGGGGTGGCTCGCAAGATGGGGTTGACCCATCGTCCGGTGAATCTGGCCGCTGGTATTCGAGTCATTGCGGGTGTGTATCACGTCCAAAACGTTAATGCCTACGGTTCTCGCCTGAAGACTTGGATGCGCCGTTTCAATGGCGTAGCAACCCGCCATTTGGCTAACTACCTGGGCTGGAGAAGGTACTTGGATAGGGCCAATCGGTCGACATCACCTGCCGCATTTCTGTCGGCGGCATTAGGGATGAAATCGAATCAACAATTAACGATGACATAGCCTAGAAATAATAGCATTAAACCAATAACGCATTGACCCGCTTCACATAAGCTGCCGGATCATCGGGCATCCCGCCTTCTGCCAATAAGGCTTGATCGAACACGATATGAGCCAGATCATTGAAATGCACGCCATCGGTGTTCAGGCGCTTGACCAATGCATGCTCAATATTGATCTCTAGCACGGGCTTGGCATCCGGTGCGGCTTGGCCTGCGGCTTTGAGCATGCGGGCCAGTTGCTGGCTCATGCCGTCATCGTCTTTGGTGACGAGGCAGGCGGGTGAATCCACCAAGCGGCTGGTGACGCGCACGTCTTCGGCTTTGTCTTTCAAGGCTTCTTTGAGCTTGGCCAGCAGCTCTTTGGCGCTCTCGGCGGCTTCTTCGGTTTTTTTCTTTTCTTCTTCGTCTTGCAGCTTGCCCAAGTCCACCGCGCCTTTGGCCACGGATTGCATCGGCGTGCCATCAAACTCATTCAAATGCGAGAGTGCCCATTCATCGACGCGATCGGTCATGAGCAAGACTTCGATACCCTTCTTTTTGAACACTTCCAGCTGTGGGCTGTTCTTAGCAGCAGCCAGCGTATCAGCCGTGATGTAGTAAATCGCTTCTTGGCCTTCTTTCATGCGGGCTTTGTAATCAGCGAGGCCCACCGTGATGGTGTCAACCGTGGTGGATGCAAAGCGCAGCAGCTTGGCAATGCGTTCGCGGTTGGCAAAATCTTCGCCCAAACCTTCTTTGAGCACCGCGCCGAATTCTGTGTAGAAGCTGGTGAACTTACCTTCTTTGGCTTTGTCTGCTTCGTCGACCACATCCGTTACGCCGTCTTTGGCCTCTGCGCTGTGTGAATCATTCTGAGCAGAATGCGAATCGTGTTTCGCGAGATCTTCCAGCATCGAGAGCACACGCTTGGTATTGCCTTCACGAATCGCGCGCGTGTCGCGGCTTTCTTGCAGCAACTCGCGGCTCACGTTGAGCGGCAAGTCAGCAGAGTCCACCACGCCTTTGATGAAGCGCAAATAGGTGGGCATCAGGCTCTCAGCATCGTCCATGATGAAGACGCGCTTCACATACAGCTTGATGCCGGCTTTCTTCTCGCGATTCCACAAATCCATCGGCGCTTTGCCGGGCACATACAGCAACTGCGTGTACTCTTGATTGCCTTCGACCTTGTTGTGACTGTGCGCCAGCGGTGCTTGCTGGTCATACGCGATGTTTTTATAAAACTCATCGTATTGTTCTTGGGTGATGTCTTTCTTAGGGCGCGTCCACAGTGCTGCGGCAGCGTTCGTTTTTTCCCACTCACCAGTTTTGACCATGCCGCCGCCCTTGGTGCCTTTGCTCGGGTCTGCGGGGTCAATCGGCTCGCCTTCTTTCCACTCTTCTTTCTCCATCAGAATAGGCAAGCTGATGTGGTCGGAGTATTTGCTGATGATGTCCTTGAGTTTCCAAGCGTTGGCGTATTCCAAGCCATCTTCGCGCAGGTGCAGCGTGATGCTCGTGCCGCGTGTGGGCTTGGTGATGGTTTCAATTTCGAATTCACCTGTGCCGCCGCTCGTCCAGCGCGCGCCCTCTTCGGCTTTCAAACCTGCGCGGCGCGTTTCAACCACCATTTTGTCGGCCACGATGAAGCCGGAGTAAAAGCCCACGCCGAATTGGCCGATGAGTGAGCCTTCGTCTTTGACTTGCGATTTTTGCGCATCGGCTAACTTGCCCACAAATTCTTTGGTGCCGCTCTTGGCAATCGTGCCCAAGTTGTCCACGGCTTCTTGCTGGCTCATGCCGATGCCGTTGTCGGCAATGGTGAGCGTTTTTGCGTCTTTATCGAAACTCACGCGCAGCTCTAAATTGGGCGCGTCTTCAAACAACTCAGGCTTGTTCAAAGCTTCAAAACGCAGCTTGTCGCAAGCATCAGAGGCGTTAGAAATCAACTCACGCAGGAAAATTTCTTTGTTGGAATACAGGGAGTGCGTGACGAGGTGCAAGAGTTGCGCGACTTCGGCTTGGAAAGCCATCGTTTGTTTGGGAGATTGTTTGCTCATGATGATTCAAGAATAAAAAAACAAGGGCGAGCAGGAATTGCGGCCTGCTCGACGGATTTCAAGACAAGGAAACTACATTTGTTCCCATGGCAGGCCAGCAAAACGCCAGCCATTTTTGGTGGAACGATGGAAGCCCTCATCCAAATCGCCTTCAAAGCCTTCGGTGATATTGGTCACATCGGTAAAGCCTGCGGCATCCAGCGCTTTGGCGGCATCTACGGTGCGTTTGCCGCTGCGGCAGATCAGATAAATCGGGCGCTCTTTACGGCCCGCCTCTCGCTCAACTGCTGCCACAAAAGCATCGGGTTGAGGCGCGAGTTCAGGGTATTCATACCAAGCGATATTGACCACGCCGGGCGGGCGGCCCACGTAGAGCGATTCAATTTCCATGCGCACATCGACAAACAGCGCATCGGGTGCTGCTTTCATTTCTTCCCAAGCGGCGCGGGGGTTTAAGTTTTTCATCGGTTCAGGGAGAGCAGCGTGACTGCTGGAGCGCTCAATCGAGCAAACCCCGTATTGTCCCGGATTTTCAGCGCACGTTGAAGCTGAGCGCTGCCGCATCAGGCGCCGTGCGCTCGCAGCCCAGCGAAATCTCGCCTTCGCCGACCAGCACGCAGTCGGTACGGCGCAGCACCAGAGGCTCGCTTTGGCCACCCGCATAGATCCAAGTTCCGTAACTCGATGCATCGGTGAGCACAAATTGGTTGCCCCGCACCTGCACGCTGGCATGCGTGCGCGAGACGCGCGGGTCGCTCACTTCCAGCTCACAAGTGGCCGCGCGACCCATCTGCACGGACTTGATCGCACTGCCCGATTGCTGCAATTGCACGGTTTTGCCGCGAAACGTCAACTCCAGCCGCTGAGTGCGTAGCGCTTCTTTAAACGACACGCCCAGCATCGTGGCATCCGGGTCGATCTCTGTGCGTTTTTGCCAGTTGATGCGATAGACGGTGGTCGTCTCTTCTTTGCCGCGCAAAAACATGGGGCCTAAGCTGCTGAACTCGCCTTGCCTACTGGCAGGCAGCGCATCAAACACGCGCTGACTCGTGAGGATTTGCTTGGCACCGGCTAAATCGGCCAAGCGCGCCGCGCTGTTGACCGCATCGCCATAGCAATCGCCATTGATCTCCACCACCTCGCCCGATTCGAGGCCGATTTGCAACTGGATATGCAGGCTGCGAAATGTGCCCGAGCTAACCGCGAGCTTTTCATCGGCAAACATCATCAGCGGGCGCTCATGCAGCTCGCGCTGAATCAGGCAACAGGCATCAACCGCCTGCTCTTCCTGCGCAAACACCGCAAAAATGCCATCGCCCAAGGTTTTGACCACGCGGCCATCGAACTGCGTGATGGCGCGGGACAGTGCATTGGTCAGCTGAGTGACCAAATGCGAGGCCGTGGTATCGCCGAGCTTTTCAAACAGCCCAGTAGAACCTACAAGATCACAGAAGACGACAGTTGGCATGACGGTGTATTGTGAGCCCATTGTAGGCCGAAAGTATGGCAAATTTTAGACAAAATTGGCACTTCCCCGGGATAGAATCTGCGCACAATGCTATGAATTTAGGAGTACCCGACTTCCGTCAGAATACCTATGATTTAGCGCTCGGTCTCAATATCCGGAATCCGGTTGAACGCAATGCGCATCGGCGCATGATCCAGCGCGCCATGCGCCGTGGCGAAATACAGCGCGCTCTTGCCATAGCGGCGGTTCACGCTGTCCACAGCGACCATCAACTGGCTGCGGCTGCGCGGAGCAACTTGGCGCGCGGCATCAGGCGCAGGCATCTCGTCGAACAAGCCCAGCGTGTGCTGATTCGCCGGCACGAGGCCATGCAGCACCATGCCCACCGCTTTGGGATGCGCCAGCAGATGCAAGCCGCTGTGCCACAGCAGATCCAGCGTGTGCAGCAGATAAGCGGTGTCTTGCGTCTCGCCCACGCGCGCATCGCGCCAGCCGCCGCCATCGTCACTGTAGCCATGTCCGCAGCGCACGCTCACACTCATGGCCTTCGCATAAAAACCTTGCTTGCGCAGCCGCATCGCTGCCTTTTGCGTGAGCCGGTGCAGCACGGCCAGCGCATCCGTGGGGTTACGCATGGCGGGCGGCAGCATATGCGAATGCCCCAGGCTGCGCGCTTCAGTTTTGCGCGGCCCATAAGCCACGCCGCGCAGTTTGTCATGCATTTCATCGCCCGCGATGCCGCCCCAAGCCGTGTGCAGCAAATCGCGCGGCGCGTCCAGCAAATCAGCCATGCTGTGAATGCCGCAATCATTGAGCCTGATCAACATGCGCTTGCCGATGCCGGTCACGTCTTGCAGCTTCAATGGCAGCAAACGTTCGCGGATCTCATGCAACTCAATGATCACCAAGCCATTGGGTTTCATCATGTCCGAAGCGAGTTTTGCGAGCATGGTGTTGGGCGCAACGCCAATACTGGTGTGCAACTGATCGCCCACCGTCGTCAAGATTTCATGCTTCATGGCAGCAGCCAACCGCGTGGCATGCTCGCGCGTTTGAAAGCGCAGCGGCAGCTCGCACTCCATCTCATCAATGCTCATCACCTGCTTGACCGGCAAGATGCGATCAATCGCCACCACCGCCTTCTCATGCACCGCCACATATTTTTCATGCTGTGCATGCACAAAGATGATCCCCGGGCACAGCTTGCGCGCCTCGCGCACCCCCGTACCCGTCTTCACCCCATATTTCTTAGCCTCGTAGCTCGCCGCAATGCAGCAACTCGTCTCCGCCATGACTGGCACGACACCCACCGGCCTGCCACGCAAGCTTTCATCCAACTGCTGCTCGACGGAGGCAAAGAAGGAGTTGAAATCAACGAAGAAGCTGGGGATCATGCCTCTTATTTTACTGGTTATTTAATCAGTATTTATAGGATCGTTTTCAGTAGATTCTTGAAGCTTTTTGGGCAGGTAGCCGGCATGGAATATGCGTAGAGTGCTATTGAATTTGTAGTGTTGGCATTTTGAAGATTTCGCTTCGGATAGACCGGCTGTGATGCAAGGGTGTACTGCGCCCTGCTCATACTGTCCCGCAAGGAGGGAGGCGACACTTGTCGCCTTGAGTACTAGGTGAAGTGCTGCGCACTTCCCGCGCCTTGCGCGACACAAATCGCAGGTCGCAGTACACCCTTGCATCGCGGCCTGTTGGCTACTGTGAAGATTTCAGCGCGAGCTCGGTGGCGGCATCAGATATTTGTACGCTGGGAAATTGAACACGCCGTAGCACGCACTCGGTGACGGTAGTCGAGCACTATCACCGGCCTGCGTGAGACCTCTGCGGGCGGGCGATTTGTGCAGCGCAGGGTCAGGAAATGCCCCTGCATTTCCATTCAAATCTCAGGCGACAAGTGTCGCCAAACTCCCGAGCAGGACCCATGAGCCCGCCCGCAGAGGTCTCACGCAGGCCACGGCGCGCCAGCAAAGTCAACAAAACTACCCAACTGACAACTCACAGCAGCACAATGTCATACAGCTCCTGCACCATCGTGCTCTCCGACTGCAATGAAATCGGCTTGCCAATGAAATCCGACAAACCTGCCAGATGCTGACTTTCTTCGTCTAAAAATAATTCAATCACCTGCGGCGCGGCGATCACGCGGAATTCTTTGGGGTTGAACTGGCGGGCTTCGCGCAGAATTTCGCGCAAGATGTCGTAGCACACCGAGCGCGGCGTTTTCACGCTGCCTTTGCCTTGGCAGGCTGGGCAGGGCTCGCACAGCATATGCGCCAGCGACTCGCGGGTGCGCTTGCGCGTCATCTCCACCAAGCCCAATGGTGAAAAGTTGGCAGCGGCATTCGTCTTGGTGCGGTCTCTGGCAAGTTGTTTGTTCAACTCAGAGAGCACCTGCGTGCGGTGATCCTCGCGCTGCATGTCGATGAAGTCGGCAATGATCACGCCGCCCAAATTACGCAAGCGAAGCTGCCGCGCCATTGCGCCTGCGGCTTCTAAATTCGTCTTAAAAATCGTGTCGTCAAAATTACGCGCGCCCACAAAGCCGCCGGTGTTCACATCAATCGTGGTCAGCGCTTCGGTTTGATCCACGATCAAATAGCCGCCCGACTTTAAATCGACGCGCTTGTCCATGGCCTTGGCGACTTCTTCGTCCACATTGAACAAATCAAAAATCGGCCGCTCGCCTTTGTAGAGCTGGAGCTTGGCTGCCACATGCGGCATGAACTCGTTGCCAAAATCCATCAGCGCTTGATACCGCTCGCGCGAATCGATGCGAATCGTTTGCGTTTCATCGCTGGTCATATCGCGCAGCACGCGCTGCATCAGCGTGAGATCGGTGTGCAGCTTGGATTGCGGGGGCAGCTCCGTGGCGCTTTTTTTGATGCGCAGCCACGTTTTGAGCAGGTAGGCCATGTCGTCTTGCAGCTCTTGATCGGTGGCCTCCTCGGCATTGGTGCGCAAGATGAAGCCACCACCATTGAACTGCTGCGCTTTGGAGTAATCGTCCCACAGCTTTTGCACCCGCGCGCGCAGCTTCTCGCGTTGCTCCAGCGTGATTTTTTGCGAGATGCCAATGTGATCGTCTTGCGGCAGAAAAACCAACTGCCTGCCCGCCAAACTGATCTGAGACGACAGCCGCGCGCCCTTGCTGCCAATCGGATCTTTGATCACCTGCACCATCAGCGCCTGGCCTTCAAACACTAATCTCTCAATCGGCACGGCAGACGACGAACTCGATTGTGTGGATCGCTGCACACCATCGGCATAGCGCACATGCACGGAGCTGGCCAAATCCGCCACATGCAGAAAGGCTGCGCGCTCCAAGCCCATGTCAATAAAAGCCGATTGCATGCCCGGCAGCACCCGCGCCACCTTGCCCACATACACATTGCCCACGAGGCCACGCTCCAAGCTGCGCTCAATGTGCAGCTCCTGCACCGCCCCTTGCTCAATGAATGCTACGCGGGTTTCTTGGGGGCTCCAGTTAATCAGGATGTCGTGTTGCATGTGGGGCTTACTTCAAAAGATTTAGTTCTCTGAGCAGTGTAGCCGTCTCATGCATCGGCAGCCCCATGATGCCGCTGTGGCTGCCGCTGATGCGGCTGATGTAGGCTGCCGCCTTGCCCTGAATCGCATACGCACCGGCTTTACCCATCGGCTCGCCGCTGGCCACATAAGCTTTGATCTGCTGGAGTGTCATCGGTGCAAACGTCACGCTGGACACAGAGAGTGCCTGCACTCTTTTCTTCCCGCTTTGCATCGCTACCGCTGTGAGCACACGATGCGTATTGCCACTTAGCTCAGTGAGCATGCGCACCGCGTCTTTTTCATTTTCGGGTTTGCCATAAATTGTTTTCCCCAGCGCCACGGTAGTGTCCGAGCAAATCACAGGCGCTGCCTTCAAGACCCGCGCCTTCATGCGCGCCACAGCCGCATCCAGTTTCAGCCCCGTTACTCGCTGCACATAGGCGCGCGGTGCTTCATTGCGCAAGACAGCTTCTAAGCTCTCGGCATCTTCGTCTGCACCGGGCAGCAGCAATTCAAATTTAACACCCAGCTGCTCCAAGAGCTGAGCGCGGCGTGGGCTTTGGGAGGCGAGATAGATGAAGGAAATCATGCCAATGATGATATTTCAATAAACGCGCGATGCTAAACTAAATTCCCAATGCAACTGCTTCATCGAATACGTCTGCTACAAAAAACTTGTCCTCATTGCGGCAAAGTGAATCATTTAGCTGTCATTGATTTATTCAGAAGTTTTTACCTCAGAGACGAAGCGGAAAACAGTGTCGCTCGCCATTGGTGTCATCATTGTCACAAAGGCTGGGATGTAGATGGATTTTTCATGTGCCAATTTCTACTTTACATAGTTGTTATTGCCGGAATAGCATGGCGCAGCGATGATGTTGCTCGTATTCTTTCGCCAAGCCCGAGCGAATCTTGGATGGTTTATGGAATCACGATGGTTGCGTACTTAGTTGCCGTGCTGTTCTTGGATTTTTACGCTAAGACGTATCTCGTCAAAATACTTCCATTAAGCAAGCAAACTTAACTCCGTTTATCACTCCCGATGATAGGGATGCCCTGCATTCACTGACCATGCACGATACAACTGCTCGACCAGCAGCACGCGCACCATGGCGTGGGGCAAGGTGAGGTCTGAGAGGCGGATGGACTCGTTAGCGGTTTTGCGGAATTCGGCATCGAGGCCATCGGGGCCGCCGATGACTA
>JAYVJQ010000385.1:0-5968 GCA_043769055.1 Allobrachymonas sp. | reverse complement strand
CTCCACTTGTGCAGACTCTAGCTCCACGCGCGCAGCCGCGATGCGCGGCGCATTGCGGCTCGTTGTGCCCAAAGGAATGCGCACAGCCAAGCGCAGATTGCGCTCTGCGGCATTGCCAAAAGCGCTGCGCTCGCGGGTCATCCCGAGCGAGAGATCCATGGGGTCAGCGCGATCCGCTTCTGCCACATTCAGCCTTGCTTTGGCATTGTCCAGTTGCGCTTGTGCGGCTAGCAAGCTGGGGTGATCATCGGGCACAGCGGTGGTGTTGCTGGGCAGCGGCGTATTGCTCCATGCAGGCTGGCGCGATGTGCCGGTGAGCCCTTGCCATTGCAGCAGCGCTTGCTGCAATTGTGCTTGGGCGGCACTGAGAGCCGTTTGTGCCTGCGCTTGCACCAGTTGCGATTGCAGCGTATCCAAGCGCGCCACATCGCCCGCGCGCAGGCGGCGCGCCATGTCGCTGGTCAATTGCGCGCTTTCACTGAGCTTTTGCTGTGCAAGCTCGCGCTCGATTTGCGCCAGTGCGATGCTGCCTGCCAACTCGCGCAACTGGCCTGCAAGCTGCAACTTGGCAGCAAGTTGTGCAGGCTCCAAGCTGCGTGATTCAGTATCGAGTTGGCGCTGCGTGGCGCTGCGTGTGCCCGCGCGCCACAACGGCAATTGCAGCTCCGCTTCAATCTCACGCAAACCTCCGTTGCCGGTGAGGCGATCCGTGCGATGCCCCAGCGAGACGGCGGGCGAACCTGCGAGCAAGCCTTGAGCAGCTTGCTGGCGCGCAGCGATCTCTTGGCTTTTGCTGGGTGCAGTCAACGCCGTGGGTGAGCGTTGCCAAGCCAATTCCAAAGCTTGGGCCAAGCTGATGCTCGCGGTTGATGCGGGAATGCTGATCTGGGCAAATGCTGGGCTATGAGCCAACACCCAACCCAACGCCGCTGAGATAAAAATCCGGTGCGCAGTCAATGCGCTGCGCCGTGAAGAAGAAGCCACAATCAATCTCCGAAACAAGGGTTTTGTTTCGGCAAATCAACAATCAAGCGCTACTGGAAAACCAAGCGAAGGAGTTGTTATTTGCCGCACGTCAAACGCGTGCGGCGCTCCACTGAGGTCGGTCTATGGGGTTGGGAAGATTTTGGGCTAAGCCAAAGTGCTGGGATACAGCAGCAAAGTGAACGAGCACTTGTTTGAACCATACTGCATCGCCTAGCAAGGCAGCAGGCACATGGCAATGGCTGATGCAGCTATGTTCGCCAGAGTCAGCGGTCAATTCCGATACTGAGTCGCCTGCGCTGGGGTGATGATGCGCATCTGTTGTGTGTCCGGCATGCGCGTGGTGGTGATGGCTGCCGCCACCGGCTAGATGCTGAATTTCTTCTGCAAAAGCATGCAGCGGCAAAGCAAATACTTGCAATGCAAGTAATGCCGTTAAACCGATGCGTACAAGCAATTTCATAAATGTAATTTTAGAAGATACAAGATACAGAGCGAATCTGAAGGTTAAAAGTTTCATTCATGCGCGCTGTGGGGCTTGGCATGTTGGAGTTCAGCGCGGGCTTGGCGCAGCACGAGTATGCCGCTATGTAATGCCAAGCCTGCCATGAGCAAGGCCACGATCCAATCGGGCCAGGCGGTTTGCGTGCCGAATACGCCCACAGCCGCGAGCATGACGGCGATGTTGCTAATTGCATCGTTGCGCGTACACAGCCACACGGCGCGCATATTGGCATTGCCTTCGCGGTAGCGGTAGAGCAGGGCCGCGACAAAGAGGTTGGCACTGAGCGCCAGCAGACCAATCAGGCCCATGGTCATGGCCTCGGGGGTGATGTCTGCAAGGTGGCTCCACACCACGCGGCCCAGCAAGAAAATTCCGAAGCCGAGCATGCACAGCGATTTAAACAGCGCCACGCGCGAGCCCCAGATAGAAGCTGCACCCAAGACGGCCAATGCCAGCGCGTAGTTCAGCCCATCACCCAAAAAATCAATCGCATCGGCCAGCAAGGAGACCGAGCCAGATTGCAAGCCCGCACCGATTTCAATGCCAAACATAGCGAAGTTCACCACCAACGCGATCCACAGGATGCGGCGGTAGGCGGGCGTTTGGCTGTTGTTAGCAGGCGCGGCGTGATGAGAGCAGTGGGCGGACATAAATATTTTTTAAGATGAAGCAATGATGGCATGATTAGAAACCTTCAAGCTACTTCAATGTCAAGCCATGTCCAAAATTCAACCCCAAAACACACAAGGCTATTTGATTGGACAAGCGGCCAAGATGAGCGGCATCAGCAGCGCCAATATCCGCTTTTATGAGAAAGAAAAGCTCATCAGCCCTCATGGAATCAGCGCAAACAGCTATCGTTTTTATAGCGATGAAGATGTGCATCAATTGCGTTTCATCCGCCAATTGCGCAGCCTAGTACCTCGCCCCAGAAATATCGAAACATGAAAACGCGTCTTCACGCCCACACCGTCGTTACAAGTCCTCGCCATAGCCGAGCTATGTCTGCGGTTTGCGCCTAGTTGTGAGCGTGAATCCATCGTTTTCATTCAGTTTCGATATTTCTGGGGCGAGGTACTAGACATGACGCTGGTCGAGGTGCGCACTTTACTTGGCTTGGATTTGCGCAAAAAGCGCGATTGCGCCACCGCACGTAGCACCCTAGACGAACACATCAGCCATGTGCGCGAGCGATTGAAGGAGTTGCGCGTGCTGGAGAAAAACCTGATCGCCTTGCGCAGCCGCTGCGATGGCGAGGATGCGCATTGCCATTTGCTTGAGGCGCTGCATGCGCAGGCAGATACAGCGCCGCTTGCCCGAATGGGCGGAAAGCGGCATCAGCCTTTGTGACAGACGCGTAGCGGGCAATATGACTAATTTCACAGTGACATTGCAAAGCACCCCATCTATGCTCCGGCTCTGACACAAAACCGATGGCGGCGCGGTGTATTGGAAGTAAAGCGTTCAGCTCAACACCGCACCAACATCCCAACTCTTGAAAGAATTATCATGACTCCTGATCAAATTGAACTCGTGCAAAAAACATTTGCAGATATTAAACCCATTGCTGCGACTGCTGCCGAGCTGTTTTACAACCGCTTGTTTACGATCGATCCTAAGCTGCGTCCACTGTTCAAAGGCGATATTCGCCAGCAGGGCCAAATGCTGATGTCCATGTTGGGCGTGGCGGTCAACGGCTTGAACAAACTTGAGACTCTCGCGCCTGCCGTGCGCCAGCTTGGCGCACGGCATGTGGGTTATGGCGTGCGCGATGAGCATTACGCTACTGTCGGTGCAGCCCTTCTGTGGACGCTCGCAGAGGGCTTGGGGGATGCCTTTACACCCGCGGTGCGCGAAGCTTGGGTCAACGCGTACGCTCTGCTAGCCAATGTCATGCAAGAAGGTGCGAGGGAAGAAGTCAACGCCCAAGCTACGGCAGCCTAATGGCATACATGACTAATTTCACAACGATTTGCAGTTGCTTAGTTGAGCTAGCCTGTGTACGCTATGAGCCATATGCAGTATCCATCAATCACAGCCCCTCGCTTTGAGAGCACGACCTCTGAAAGTACGCTGGTTTTAATCGCCGACGATCACGCGTTGGTGCGCGATGGTTTGAAAATGCTGGTCACCCGGATCTTGGGTGACGTTCGATTTCTTGAAGCTGATGATGCAGATTCATTGTTTGCAGCAGCGCGTGCTTTGCCAACACCTCATTTGGCCTTGATCGACTTGAACATGCCCGGCATGGACAAAGGCAGTTGCTTGGCGCAGTTGTCTCGTCAACATCCCTTGTTGCCGATGGTGGTGATTTCTGCGTTGACCTCACCCGATATCGTTCGGCGGGTGCTTGAAATAGACACGGTGTTTGCCTTCGTGCCAAAAAGTGCCACCTCTGAGCACATGCGCGCTGCCATGAAGGCTGCAATGCAAGGCTTGAAATTTCCGTTCACGCATATTGAAGATGCCAATTCAGTTGCAGATTTGCTGCTTTCACCG
This sequence comes from Allobrachymonas sp., assembly GCA_043769055.1. Taxonomy (GTDB): domain Bacteria; phylum Pseudomonadota; class Gammaproteobacteria; order Burkholderiales; family Burkholderiaceae_C; genus JANMDU01. The sequence goes on along the minus strand of JAYVJQ010000385.1, from coordinate 1,980 downwards.
CGTTTGCAAGAAATTCGCGGCCTGCTTCGCCAAGGCATGAGCAACAAGCTCATTGCCAATCAATTGGGAATCACCGAAGGCACCGTGAAAAATCATATGAGCGAAATTTTTAAAGTGCTCAATGTCAGTAACCGAACGCAGGCCGCGCAATTCAACGCTGACACGGCATGACGCTGACAGCCACGAGCGAACAGCCTGATCCTGAAGACATAGGTTATTCCAATTCGGCATATTGGTCTTTGCGCGGAGGTGAAGCGCTGGTTGCGTCACTGTTCCTCGTATCCCTTCCTTGGTGGCAGCCTGTAACTTGGCTTTTGTTTGTCAGTGGATCAGGCATCTATCGTGATTGGCGCATCCGGCAACCGAGCTTCAAAGCGTTGCCGCTTGCTGAGCGACGATACTTTTTTCGTTGGAGCATCTGGGTGCGCATGGGGTTTGGCGGCTGCTCGTGTTTTTTACTTTATGTGCCTAGCAATGTGGTGATGATTGTCTTGCTGGGATTTTGCATGCTGTGCAGTGCAGTACTGGCTACTTTGAGGGTGGCCGGGGACTTTACGCGGGCTATTGGCGCAGTCAGCTTGGTGCTATTGCCCCTCTCGTTTCGCATGCTCATAGATGGTTTTCAAAGCAATGGTTTCATTTCTCTGCTTGGCGTGGGCGGCATTTTTCTCGCGTTGACGATTATTTTCATGTCACGCATCCAAGAGCGCGCATTGACCGCGCAATTCGAGCTGAGACAGCGCGCCGAGCTTGCCACAGATGCGCTGGCAAGCGTGGGCTTGGCGAAATCACGCTTTTTTGCGGCGGTAAGCCATGATCTGCGCCAACCCGTGCATGCCATCGGATTGTATTTAGATCCCTTGATCAAGTTGGGGCACAGCACGCAAGATCCCAATGCCATTCGTGCCGCCGAGGGCATACGTCAATGTTGGCGGGCTCTTGATGATCTGCTCTCGCAAGTGCTTGACCTCACCCGCATGGATTCAGGCGCTCTGCAAGCTGATATAGAGTCGGTTGAACTCGCGCCTTTGGTGCGCGATTTGATCATGCAGCACAGCGCAGTGGCCGAGCGCGCTGGTATACGCTTGATAGCCTTGGTGCAGGCGGGGAGATATGCAGCAGTTGATGAGCTGATGCTCAAGCGTGTGGTGTCGAATTTGCTGGATAACGCCATTAAGTTCTCACCGCCTGGCAAGCCTGTGGTGTTAGCGCTGCGTTCCGCGCAAAGGCATTGGCACTTGCAGGTGCGTGATGCAGGCATGGGAATCGCGGTTGAGGAGCAAGAAAAGATTTTTGAAGAGTTTGTGCAGTTGAACAACGAAGCGCGTGATCGCAAGCGCGGCTTGGGTTTGGGGCTGGCCATATCCAAACGCTTCGCTGTGCTAATGGGTGGCAACATTCATGTGCGCTCGGCGCTGGGCCGGGGCACCTGCATGACTGTCGAACTGAAGAAGGCAGGCGAGCCGAGTAAAGCTGCTGTGCGATCCTATGGCGTGCAGCCAAACATCTCTGTGCAAGAACACAAGATGCATGAGCGCGCCGCTTTTGGCTTGCAAGCAGAAGATGTGCTTTTGGTAGAGGATGACCCATTGGTGGCCAATGCGATGGCACAGCTGCTCAGCAGTTGGCATCTGAACGTCCGTCATGTCGATAATGCGATCGACGCGATGCTGCACATCGATTTTGGAAGCATCGCTATTTGCGATATGCGCTTGCCCGATGGTGGCTCTGGAATCGATGTTGCTTTGGCAATGCGTGCGCGGGGTAAAAAAGTCCTGCTGATAACGGGGGAAACCGACGTGGCTGTGCGGACGGCTGCGCAAAATCATGGCATGGCTCTGCTGATCAAGCCTGTCTCTAGTGCCAAGCTGCTCAAAGCCATTCAGGCGCTTTGATTGGGCAGGCTTGGCATGCCGCCGCATGACTAATTTCATATATACACAAAGACGCTGGTTGCGCACACTCGCTCCTTTACCCATA
>JAYVJQ010000384.1:0-8503 GCA_043769055.1 Allobrachymonas sp. | reverse complement strand
AGCCAGTTCAGTCTGGGTGAAACGGGCAATCTCTGCGCGCAGCAATACCAAATAGGCACACGTTGATCTGGCTCCGGAGAGTGTGCGGGTAGGTAGCATTGAGCTGGTGGGGCGACTCCCAGCCCAGAGGAATGACGGTCACATGCGGGGCAACTCGCATGCACAAAATCCGGCGTATCGGCAGGCTTCACACTTTTCTTGTCTTGGACAAGCACGTATTTACATGCTGAAATCCTGGGTTAACCCTAGATCTCGTAGGTGATACCCACACGAATAGCATCGACTGCGGCCTCCACAATCAAGACTTGTTTTTATACAAGCAGGAGAAACCGTGAATATTAAAAGTCAAAAAGACTTCCTCGCTGGGCTGATGTTCATCATCCTTGGCGCAGCGTTTGCCATCGGGGCCTACAACTACTCCATGGGTGACGGCGCACGCATGGGGCCCGGATACTTCCCACGCATGCTGGGCATTTTGCTAGCCGTTTTGGGCTCGGTAGTGCTCTTCAAATCGCTGACGGTCGCAACAGCCGATGGCGAGAAATTCGGCTCGATTGCTTGGAAGCCTTTGCTCAGTATCATTTGCGCCAACTTGCTGTTTGGCGTGTGCATCGGCGGTTTGCCTTCGATCAAGTTTCCTGCACTGGGCATGATGGTGGGCATTTATGTGCTGACCTTTGTCGCCAGCGTTGCAGCTGATCGCTACAAGCCGATTGAAGTGTTTGGTCTGGCCACTGTGCTGGCCATCATCAGCTATTTGGCATTCATAGTGCTGCTCAAATTGCAGTTCCCCGTGTGGCCTTCGTTCATCGCATAAAAGAAAACAAGGAGAATCACATGGATTTACTGAACAACCTTTCTTTGGGTTTTGGTGTGGCCTTCACACTGCAAAACCTGATGTATTGCTTTATTGGCTGCTTGCTGGGCACACTGATTGGCGTGCTCCCCGGCATCGGCCCGGTGGCCACCATTGCGATGTTGCTGCCTGCCACTTATGCGCTGCCCCCAATTGCTGCGCTCATCATGCTGGCCGGTATTTACTACGGCGCGCAATATGGCGGCTCCACCACGGCGATTTTGGTGAACCTGCCCGGTGAATCATCCTCAGTGGTGACTGTGCTCGATGGCTACCAAATGGCGCGGCAGGGCAGGGCGGGCCCAGCATTGGCCGCTGCTGGCTTAGGCTCTTTCTTTGCAGGCTGCGTGGGCACCTTGATCTTGGCTGCATTTGCTGCGCCGTTGACAGAGTTAGCCTTCAAATTCGGCCCTGCAGAATATTTCTCGCTCATGATCTTGGGCTTGATCGGCGCTGTTGTGCTGGCTTCTGGCTCACTCATCAAAGCCATTTCGATGATCGTGCTGGGCTTGCTCATGGGCTTGGTAGGCACTGATGTGAACTCGGGCGTCGCACGCTACAGCTTTGATATTCCCGAACTCACCGATGGTATTGGCTTTGTGGTGATTGCCATGGGCGTGTTTGGCTACGGCGAGATCATCATGAATCTGGCCGTTCCCGAAGATGAGCGCGAAGTATTCACTGCCAAAGTCACTGGCTTGTTCCCCACCTTACAAGATTTCAAGCGTATGGTTCCCGCCGTGTTACGCGGTACCGCTTTGGGCTCATTGCTTGGTGTGCTGCCCGGCGGCGGCGCGTTGCTGGCTGCTTTTGCGGCCTACACGCTGGAGAAAAAAACCAAGCTCAAGCCCGGTGAAGTGCCGTTTGGCAAGGGCAATATTCGCGGTGTGGCTGCTCCTGAAGCGGCAAACAACGCTGGTGCCCAAACCTCTTTCATCCCGCTGCTCACCTTGGGCATTCCACCCAACGCGGTGATGGCCCTGATGGTGGGCGCGATGACGATTCACAACATCCAGCCTGGCCCCCAGGTGATGACCAGCAACCCAGAACTCTTCTGGGGCTTGATTGCCTCCATGTGGATTGGCAATGCCATGCTGATTATTTTGAACCTGCCGCTCATTGGCATCTGGATCAAATTGCTCACCGTGCCTTATCGCTATTTGTTCCCGGCGATTGTGCTGTTCTGCGCGATTGGTGTGTACTCCACCAATAACAACACCTTCGATATTTGGATGGTGGGTGCGTTTGGTGTGATTGGTTATATCTTCTACAAAATCGGCTGCGAGCCTGCGCCGCTGCTCTTGGGCTTTATCCTAGGCCCGATGATGGAAGAGAATCTGCGCCGCGCCTTGCTGCTTTCGCGCGGCGATTGGAGCGTTTTCATCACTCGCCCCTTATCCGCTGGCCTGCTGATTGCTGCATCTTTGCTGCTGGCCATCGTGCTGCTGCCTTCGATCAAGAAGAAGCGCGAAGAGACTTTCGTGGAAGATTGATCTTTCTGCAATTTGAAAAAAGCGATCTTCGGGTCGCTTTTTTTTTGGATTACATCTGAAAATGCAAGAAGAGGAACACAGAAGTCACAGAAATTACGCAGAAGACGCAGAAAAATACAAAGCAATCATCAGCAGTTGTAGATTGCAGCAGTTGCCCCAATGTTTTTTCTACTTCTTTTTTGGTCATTTTTCTGCGCCTTCTGTGTCGTTTCTGTGTTTTCTGCGTTCCGTATTTGTTATTTTTTAACACGTCAGGTAAGCTTGGCCTGCGAGGGCAATCCTGTCTTGCCCTCCGCCACCCAAGCCCTGCGCAATTGCAAATCGGAGCTGAAGCCGCTCAACTCCACCGCCTGCACCACGCTCTTGCCTGCTTGCAAAGCCTTGGCCGCTAACTCCACACGGATGGAACGCACAAATTGCAGCGGGCTCATGCCGGTGTGCTCTTCAAATAAGCGACTCAAATGCGTGGGGAAGTGCAGGCTACTTGCGCCATGCGCTCGGCACCCCAATCTTGCGTGGGCGCACTTTGCACCGCATCTTGTACCCGATGCAAAGCGGGATGTAAATGCGCGCGGCTGCTTAAAAAAACCGAAATTTCTGGATCACCCAGCCCGCGCCGCAGCGGCATCACCATGACCTGAGCCACACGTGCGGCCACTGCTTCCCCACAGGTTTGCGCAATCAAATAAATTGCCAGATCAATGCCCGTAGTGATACCAGCACTGCTGTAAATACTGCGCGCAACATCTGCCACGAAGACGCGATTGGGCAGTACGTGGCATTGCGGATCGAGTTGGCGCAAAGCATCTAGTTCCAAATGATGTGTGGTGACTTGTGCATGCGTGAGCAAACCCGCTTGCGCTGCATACAGAGCGCCTGCGCACACGGTGATCAAGCGGCGTGGTGCTTGCAGTTGACTGCTGATGCGGTGCAGCCAATGCGTGAGATCACGCACAGCGCTGCTTTTGAGCGCAATATGCTCATCGGGAGAGCCCAGCAAGATCACCCACGCTTGGCTGGGCAGCTTGGCCGGCAGCGGCTTAATGCCGGCCACTTGAGCGCCCACGGAGCTGGTGGTTGTTGGTTGCGGGCCAATGAAGCGCAACTTGAATGCCGCTGGTTTGCCTTGGCGCTCTAGTGTTTGATTCGCTATCCGAAACGCCTCCGCAGGCCCGGCCCAATCCAAGGCGCAGCTATGCGGGAGCATCACGAAGAGCAGATCAATCATGAATACGGTAATCGAGTGGCACGATGCTTTTGATTGAAAACCCGCAACGAGCTTGCAGGGTGCTTTTGCAGTTTTTCTGAAGGTCGGATCGGGCGACGCAGCAGTTCACCACCGCAGTTGGGGCATCGCCCTTGCAGTAAGCCATCTGTGCAATCCACACAAAATGTGCATTCAAAGCTGCAAATTCGCGCATCGAGCGAGTCTGCCGGTAAATCATTGTCGCAGCACTCACAGTTGGGTCGTAGGGCAAGCATGAGAAATTTTTCAAAGAAAGAGACGATTGTTCCTGCTGCAATGAAGCTGGTCTCGCCTCTTTGAGACTGAAATCCATCATTTTCGGACATCATTTGAGTTTGAGTATTTTCTCCAAAGCATGATCGTGAATGCCTTCTGCCAGCAAGCTGTCATAGGTGCGTTGCGCATAGTCCAATGTTGTGCCGTAGCGGCCACGAGCTTGGCTGAAGATCTGTCGGTATTGCGTTGGGCTTAAAGCGCCGCAGAAGCTGGGGTTGGTGCGCGGCAAGGTGTAGGCCAGCGCGGGTACGACTCCTCGATCAGTGTGGCATTTGAGCCAGCGCGGCTCATACACATCGCCGGGCATCTCGCGAAACCATAAATCATCCAAGGCTTGGGTAGCGCGTGCTTTCGGAATGCGAAACACCACACCTTGGCAGCTGCCGCCGCTGAGCAGCGCAAACACGAGGCCGGGGCATTCGGGCGAGCCTCGGTTGATCGTGCTCCACATCTGCAAGGCGCGATGCCAGCCGTGCACGCGCGCGGCGCGGCGCTCAGAAAAGTCAAATTCTGGCCGCCAAATCAGCGAGGCGTAACCAAATACCCATAAATCACCGCCGAAGTTGGTTTTTTGTGCTCGCCACTCTTGGCGCACACGCGCCAAGAGTGCATCAGGTGGCGAATGCGCGTTATTTTTGGCTTTTGAGGGAGCGTTCATGGACACAATTTACAATACATGATTGTTTCAAAAACGGAGTTAGCAATGTTCTCACAAGATGACGAAAGCACCGGTGTGGTGATGGGGGTGGTATTTGGCGTGATTGCCTTGGTGATCAGCTTGGTGATTGGCTTGTCGATTTATCAAAAAAACAAGGCTGCGAAGGCTAAAACGGCTGTTGCAGCCGTGGCTACAGCGCCTGCTGCTACACCCGTGGCCGCTGTTGCGGCGGCTACAGTAGCTGCCGTGGCCTCGGATGCTGCCAGCGTGAAAGTAGAAAACGGCGTGGTGAAGTTCTACTTTGCACCCGGCAAAACCGAGCTGGCACAAGACGGCGCAAAAGCCTTGGCAGATGTGTTGGCAGCCGCCAAAAGCGGTAAAAAAGTAGGCATCAGCGGCTATGTTGATCCCTCGGGCGATGCGGCAAAAAATGCTGAAATCGCCAAGCAGCGCGCATTTGCGGTGCGCGATTTGCTCACTAGCTCTGGTGTGCCTGCCGATCAAATCGTGCTCGTGCGCCCGAACGACATCAAAGCAGGCGCGACAACAGCTGCTGAAGGTCGCCGCGTGGAAGTGTTCATGATCTGAGCGCTCCATGCTTCAAGCTAAAAACCGCAGCATTGTCTGCGGTTTTTTTGTTGCTCGCATGTAACTCGCGGCTGGTCAAAAATGCGCAATGATCGTATGATTGCGTAATTAAGTTACATCGAATTTTGAAATCATGAAGCTACATCCTCAAGTAAGCCAAGTCACGCAACGCATCCGCGAAAGAAGCACTGTCACCCGCAGTGGGTATCTGGCGCAGATCAAAGCCGCTGCCAACCGTGACCGTGGCGCAGACCGAATGGGCTGCGCGAATTTGGCCCACGCTTTTGCTGCCTTGCCTGCGAACGATAAATTCAAAGTTGTGGCCGAAAAAGCGCCGAATATCGCTATCGTCAACGCTTACAACGACATGCTCTCGGCCCACGCACCGCTGGCTGGCTTCCCCAACATCATCAAAGACGAGCTGCGCAAGCATGGCGCAACCGCGCAGGTGGCAGGCGGCGTGCCTGCGATGTGCGATGGCGTGACGCAGGGCACGGCGGGCATGGAGCTATCGCTGTTCAGCCGTGACAACATTGCCCAAGGCACAGCGATTGCGCTCTCGCACGATGTGTTTGATGCTGCGCTCATGCTCGGCGTGTGCGACAAAATCGTGCCGGGCCTCTTGATTGGCGCTTTGCATTTTGGGCATTTGCCTACGGTATTCGTGCCCGCAGGGCCGATGACTTCAGGTTTGAGTAACAACGAAAAAGCCAAGGTGCGCGAACAAGCCGCCCAAGGCTTGGTGGGCCGCAGTGAATTGCTGGCCGCTGAGAGCAAAGCCTATCACGGCATGGGCACGTGTACGTTTTACGGCACGGCTAACAGCAACCAAATGCTCTTGGAAGCGATGGGCCTGCATGTGCCCGGCACGGCTTTTGTGAACCCTGATGAAGCCACGGGTGGAAACTTCCGCGAACTGCTCACGCGCGAGGCTGCGCGCACGGTGCTGGCTGCGGCAAAGAGTGCGAAGCGTATCGGCGAGCTGGTCGACGAGCGCTGCATCGTGAATGCGATGGTCGCGCTGCTGGCCACGGGCGGCTCAACGAACCATCTCATTCATTGGGTGGCCGTGGCGCGCGCGGCAGGCGTCGTGATTGATTGGAATGATTTTTCGCAGCTCTCCGATTGCGTGCCACTGCTCTCGCGCGTGTATCCAAACGGCAGCGCCGATGTGAATCAATTTCAAGCCGCTGGCGGGCCAGGCTATGTGATTCGTGAGCTGCTGGATGCAGGCTTCATGCATGCCGATGTGCTCACGGTGTCGAGCAGCTTGCGTGAGTTCACCAAAATTCCTTCTGCGCAAGACGGCAAGCTGATCTGGAACGATGCAGGCGCGAGCAAAGATACCAGCGTGGTGCGGCCAGCAACCGAGCCATTCAGCGCCACGGGTGGTTTGAAATTGCTGCAAGGCAACTTGGGGCGCAGCGTGATCAAGGTATCTGCGGTGCCTGAAGATCGTCACATCATCGAAGCACCAGCCCGCGTGTTCGACAGCCAAGAAGCCATGCTCGCGGCGTTCAAAGCGGGTGAGATGGAAAAGGACATGATCGTTGTGGTGCGCTGGCAAGGCCCGCGTGCCAACGGTATGCCCGAACTGCACAAGCTCACGCCACCTCTGGCGGTGTTGCAAGGCAAGGGATTCAAAGTGGCGCTGGTGACGGACGGACGCATGAGCGGCGCATCGGGCAAAGTGCCCGCTGCCATCCATGTGAGCCCCGAGGCGCTGGCAGGTGGGCCGCTGGCCAAGCTGCGTGATGGCGATGTGGTGCGGCTCGATGGTGTGGCAGGCACTCTGCAAGCTTTGGTCAGCGATACTGAATGGGCTGCGCGCCCCTTGGCTCAGATGCCAGCTGATCTAATTCAATCGAATGGCGTCGGCATGGGCCGCGAATTGTTCGCCGCCTCGCGCCGCAATGCCACTACCGCAGAAGAAGGAGCTTGTTCATGGCTTTAAAACCCCTCCCCGCCACGCTCACTTCGCTGGATGTGATGGGCGATACGCCCGTGATCCCCGTGATCGTGCTCAATGATGTGAACCATGCCGTGCCGATGGCGCGCGCTTTGGTGGCCGGCGGCATTCGTATGCTGGAAGTCACGCTGCGCACACCGGTGGCCTTGCAATGCATTGAGCATATTGCGAAAGAAGTGCCCGAAGCCGTCGTAGGCGCAGGCACGGTACGCACACCCGCTGAGGCGCAAGCGGCTGCCCGCGCAGGCGCAAGATTTGCCGTGAGCCCCGGCTTCACCAACAGCGTGGGCCAAGCCTGCCACGATCTTGGCATGCCGCTGCTCCCAGGAGTGGCCACCGGCAGCGAGATCATGATGGCGGCTGAGGCGGGCTACACCGAATTGAAGTTTTTCCCCGCGATGCAAGCAGGCGGCCCAGCGATGCTCAAGGCTTGGAGCGGCCCGTTCTTCGATGTGAAGTTTTGCCCCACGGGTGGCGTGAGTGTGAGCAACGCGAAAGAGTTTTTGAGTTTGCCCAATGTGGTGTGCGTAGGTGGCTCATGGCTTGTGCCCATTGATGCCTTGATGACAGGCGATTGGGCGAGGATCACGGCATTGGCGGCAGAGGCAACGCGGATCACTTAGTTTGTTACCGTTTTTAAGCAAAATAGGCCACTACCCGGCATAGAATATGCGCAGAATGCTATAAAAAAAGTAGCGATTAATGACTAAACTTCATCCCGCTCACCCGCTTCATACAGCGCCTCACGCCCCATGCGGTCCATCACCAGCTCCGCTGTCCAGGGCAGCATGAGCGAGCCGCAACGGCTGTCCCGGTACAAGCGCTCTAGCGGCAGATGCTTCATCATGCTTTGGCCGCCGCAGGTGCGAATGGCCAGTCGCGCGATGTCGTTGGCACCTTCCATCACGCTGTAATGCGCGGCATACAGGCGCAGCTTTTCGTCTTTGCTGGGGTTGGGTTTGGCCTCTTGAATGGCTCTGAGAAAAATGCTGCGCATGTTTTCTAATTGGATGCGCATCTGGGCAACGGTGATTTGCTTCGTTGGAAACTGGCGGCGCTTCACAGGTGGCTCGCCTTCAACCTCGCCACGCAGATACTTCACCGTGAAATCGTAGGCGGCGTTGGCTATGCCTAGGTATGTGGGCGCGAGTGTGAAAAACATTGCTGGCCAAGTTTGCGCCGCTTTGAAATACACGCCGCGTGGCATGAGCTGCTCTTCATCGGAGACGAACACATCTTTAAAAGTGAGATTGCGGCTGACCGTGCCGCGCATGCCCATGGGATTCCAATCGCCGCTGATCGTGAGGCCATCGCTGGTGGCGGGCACGGCGATGTACAGCGTGTCGCGTGGATCGGGTGTTTTGCCTTCGATGTCTTCGGTACACAGGATGCCGTAATAATCCGCCGCGCCTGAGAG
>JAYVJQ010000383.1:0-3760 GCA_043769055.1 Allobrachymonas sp. | reverse complement strand
TCACGCGGCGAAAAATTGCCGCTATCGATGACGATGATGGGCGGGCCGATCGATGCGCGCAAATCGCCCACTTCAGTCAACAATTTGGCCACGCAGCGCAAGTTTTCTTGGTTTGAAAGCAACGTGATCTACCGCGTGCCGCACAACTTCCCTGGCGCAGGCCGGCGCGTGTATCCTGGCTTTTTGCAGCACACTGGCTTCGTGGCCATGAACCCCGACCGCCATGCCAAAAGCCATTGGGATTACTTCAAAGACCTCATCAAGGGCGACGACCGCAGCACCGAGGCGCACCGCAAGTTCTATGACGAATACAACGCCGTGCTCGATATGGATGCCGACTATTACCTCGAAACCATCCAAACCGTGTTCCAAGATTTCAAGCTGGTCAACGGCACTTGGGATGTGAAATCCATTTCCGGCAAGATCGAGCGTGTGCGCCCGCAAGACATCGCAGGCTGCAAACTGCTCACGGTCGAGGGTGAGCTGGATGATATTTCTGGCAGCGGCCAGACCCGCGCGGCGCTCGATTTGTGCAGCGGCATAGGTTCGGCTGACAAACGCCACTATGAGGTCGCAGGCGCTGGCCATTACGGTATTTTCAGCGGCAAGCGCTGGAGAGACATGGTTTATCCACAAGTGCGTGAGTTCATTGCTCAGGCCTCAGTTTCTAAGCCGAATATAGAACAAAAACGACCAGTAGCCGAGAAGAAACCTACGCAGAGTGCTATGAAATCAGTAGCGACAAAGAAATCGGCATCCACGAAACCAGCGCCTAAAAGCGTTCCTCTCAAGCGTACTGCTCGCAAGGCCAGCCGCACTGCTTGATGCTGCGAGAGGATTTGAACCCGGCAGCGCGTGCTTTGCACGCCGCCCTGCCCCAAACCCAATGCCAGCGCTGTAGCTACCCGGATTGCGCGAGCTACGCGCAGGCGATTGCTCTCCAAGGTGTGCCGATCAACCAATGCCCGCCGGGTGGTGATGAGGGCGTGGCTCGGCTGGCCGCGTTGACTGGCCAGCCCATCATCCCGATCAATCAAGAATTTGGCAGCCAGCAAGAACGCACTGTGGCTTTCATTGACGAGGATTGGTGCATCGGCTGCACCCTTTGCATCAAAGCCTGCCCCGCCGATGCGATTGTGGGCACGAACAAGCAGATGCACACGATCATTGAGGCCGATTGCACCGGCTGCGAGCTGTGCATTCCGGCCTGCCCGGTCGATTGCATTGAGATTGAAATCGCCACACCAGGGCGCACAGGCTGGGCGGCATGGAGTCAAGCGCAGGCCGATGATGCCCTCAAACGCTATGAAAATATGAGCAATCGGCGCATATTCCATGCCGGGCAGAAGCCTAAAACGCTTGAAAAACTGCTCTCAGACAAGCTGCACGCCTTCGATGAATACCCCGAGACGGTGAGCCGCATTACCGATCCAGCCGAGCTGGAGAAGAAACGCCGCTTTGTGCAAGCGGCGCTGGAAAAAGCTCAGGAAAATCGCAAAAGCTAAGCAAAAAAGACGTGGCTTCGCTAGGGTATGCCCGTGGCGGTGACGTTGCAGTTGACGGTGAAAATGATCGTGCTGTTAGGTGGCGCTGGCAGGCTAGGGATTTGTATGCCGGGCCCGGTCATGTTGGCGATCGTCAAATTGACGGGTAATGGGCACAAAGCTGCGCCAACTGCTGAGCAGGTGATGCTGGTGCAGCTCAAGCCCGGGGAAGTCGTGTCTTTGAAAACGGCATTGTTGACCGTGGCTGAGCCGGAATTGGTGATGCGGATGCTGTAACTGGTGGTGCTGCCTGCCACCAAGCTGGTGACGGTGTTGGTCTTGGTGATGCTCAGATTAACTGAGCCCGTGACTGGATCGGAGTCTTGCGCGCTGTCGTTCGTGGGATTGGTATCGATGTAGCCAATGGGCACAATGCTGGCGATGTTGGTGACGGTGGTGCCCGCAGCGCCGGTGACCGTGCCAGAGATCAGGAAAGTGACGGTGCTGTTAATGCCCACGACGGGCACCGTGACACCTGTGGTCTCAACCGCGAGTACAGTGATGCTGGAGGTAGGCGTGGGGCATTGGCTGCCCGCACTGGCCACACAGGTGACTGAGCCCTTGATGAAGTTGCTCACGGCAGGATCGGAGAAAGTGAGCGTGGTGGCGGCCACCGTGCTGGTATTGCTTAAAGTGATGGTGTATTGCGTCGTGCCGCCCGTGCTCAGGCTGGTGACGTTGTTGGTTTTGCTCACGCGCACGTCTGCGGAGGGGATGCACTCGCGCAGGGTCACGCCTGCGAGCGCCCAGACGCCACCGGTTTCACCAATTACGCCTGTAGTGACATCGGCAATGGAGACTGTGCCTGTGCCGCCCGTGGGCAGCGTGAAAGTGCCTTGAACGAGTGTCCAGCGGTCTCCGGCCAAGGTGGCTTCGTTGGCTAATGCGAGAGCAGGAGTAAGAAAAACACTGGTACTCGTTGTAAATTGTGGGCGCACAGATGGAATCAATGCGGGTGTCTGCCCCGGCTGGGCGGCGTTGGACACATAGAACATGGCCTGGTAGGTGCGTCCAGCAACTAGGCCACCAACCGCTTGCTGCCACATATCGACTGTGGCAGGTGCTCCATTGATTTTGCCATTAGCAATCAGCCATTCATTGCCGCCAATGACACTGCGCCCCGGATCGCCGGGAAACGGGTTTTGCAAAACGACGAAAGGCGGCGCTCCAAAGGGGTTGTAGGTTTGCTGGCCGCTTTGACGGGCGACGAAGGTTTGCGTGGTGGCAGAGTTCGATTGCAAGGAGTTGAGCCCGCCCGTGATCTGCGCTGCGGTAGAAAATGGCGCAGCAGATGCGAAATTACCATTTGAGATTAAGTTAACCGGACTTTCCACAGTACCCACGGGGCAAATCGACACTGAGGAAGATACCGCCGGTGCTGTGCCGGAGATGGCATTGGTGTCAGTAGCACGGTTGTTGGAAGAATCCGTATCCGTGGTGTCAATCGCTGGCGTGATGGTGGCTACATTGGTCACCGGGCCGACCGTAGGCGTGATCTGCGCGTTGAGCGTGAAAAGCAGCGCTGTACCCGGTGGAAAAGTGTTGATCGTGACGCCAGCTTGGAAGGTGCTGGTGGTCAGACCCGGCGGGCAGACGGCTGAGGGCGGGCCACCGATTGCACTACAGGTGACGCTGAGCTTTTGCACACCGGGCTGGGCTGGATCAGCGACCACGGAGTAGTTGGCGGGATAAGGGCCCGCATTGGTTACCGTGATGCTGTAGGCCACCACTTGGTTGGTAGTAACGGTGGTGTTGCCATCTGATTTGGTAATCGATAAGTCTGTGATGCGCGTGCCAGAGATGGGGCAAGACGAGCCATCACTGTTATCGGTCGTCAGGGTCGGCGGGCCTGCGTAAGTAGGAGGATCGGTCAGGACAGCCGCTGGAATGCCAGTTTCAGGGTTGATGATTTCAAAAAAATCGCCCGATCCGTTGTTGAACACATAAAACTTACCGGCGAACGCATCATAAAAAGCTGAACCGATGCCCCCAACAGTCGGGGCAATGGCAAATTCCGTGTAGGTTGCCGTGCCGATGCCAGGCGTGGAGGCGGCAGCGGTGAGTTGAATACGGAAGAACCGAGTGCCAGTTGCCGCCAGCATCAAGCCATTCGGGCCTCCAGCGCCGTTGAAATCAAAGTCGCCAAAGTTGGGGGGGACGACGCCTGTGTTGTTGTATTGATGCGCTACCGACACAGTACCCGTGGCAGGAATGCT
>JAYVJQ010000382.1:0-3291 GCA_043769055.1 Allobrachymonas sp. | reverse complement strand
CAGGAGAGAAATACGAGTTGTCGAGTGTGGCGTTCATAGCAATCCTTGTACAAGTACAGATGCATATTGAACGCCTCATTGCACCACCTTGCCTACCCTCAAAAGCAAAGATTCATTGCTGGCGTGTAAATGAAGTCAGCGGATTTTAGTGAGTGTGAGCAAGTGTGTGGCCGATGCTTTGCAGCGAACATTAATGTCCCGAAAAATCCACCAAGGTAAACAGTGGCAAGCCCGCAGCTTTTAGTTTTGCTGAGCCATGCAGCTGTGGCAAATCCACAATCGCCGCGCCTTCCATCACGCTGGCGCCGAGTTTTTCTAGCAGCTTCTTGCCGGCCATCATCGTGCCACCCGTGGCGATCAAATCGTCGATCAACAGCACGCGTTGGCCAGGTTTGACAGCATCGGTGTGCAGCTCCACGGTGGCGCTGCCGTATTCGAGCTCATAGGTCTCTTCCACCGTGGTGAAGGGCAATTTGCCTTTTTTGCGAATCGGCACAAAGCCCAAGCCGAGCTCGTAAGCAATGACAGAGCCTAATATAAAGCCGCGTGCATCCAGCCCCGCCACCACATCGGGGCGCATGCCGCCTTCCATGTAGCGATGCACGAAGGCATCAATCAAGATGCGAAAGACGCGTGGGTTTTGTAAAAGCGGTGTGATGTCTCGAAACTGCACGCCCTTTTCTGGCCAATCGGGCACAGTGCGGATGTGTTGGCGCAAGAAATCAGAGAGGGTGTGAGTGAGGGTGTCCATAGCGCCCAAGTGTCACACAAACTGAGCCGCCGCATTTTGAAATTTGAGCCGCGCTTGGCGCAGCGGCTTAGCGCAAATCGCCGTATTGCGTGCCGCTCAAAGCGGGCATTGGGTCGTCATCAGCCATCTCGGTGTCTTCGTAGCCGGTGAGCAGTAGCTTGCTGCGTGCTTGCTCGATCAGGCTGATCTCGTGGGCTGGCGTGGTGGATATTGCTGCGATGACCGCAGGTTTAGCCGCTGCTGCCGCCGGCGCGGTGGCGAACGCTTTTGTTGGCATCGCGGGCGCTGCCATCGCACCATGCGCAGCCCCAGCAGCGAGTGCGCGGCGGAAAGCCGTCACTTCGTCGTCACCCAATTCATCTTGTGCAGCCCGAGCGGCTGAGAGCGATTGCGCGCCTGCTGTTTTCTGCGCAGCAGTTGCGCCGATGATCGGGAAAGAGCCCGTCATCCCCGGATTTATACCGGTATTTCTTTGCAGCAAAGCTTGCGCAGCATTCGCTGCTGCTCGCGCTTGCAGTGCGGCTAGCGCAGGGTTGGGCGCGGGTGCAGGAGAAACGGTAGAGCCAGAGCCGTGCATGCCAAACAATGGCGCAGGCCGCGAAATGGGTGCGTGCAATGCGCCAAGCAACGGCGCTGGGGCGCTCACATTGGCAGCCGTAGCGTTGAAATAGCGCCAATACACCGCTTGCACCATGATCTCAAAACGATGCCGCGCAGTATGGGAAATCATGCTTTCGATTTCGGCGAGTTTCTCAACTTCGCCACTGAATTCAGCAGACAGCTCGATCATGACCAAAAAGCTGCGCCCACGTTGATCGAGCGAGAGCACTTTGAATTTAAAAGCTGAAGACAACACGCCCACGCGCACCATCGATTCGCGCACGACTTGAAAGAGCAATTCTCGCTTGGCATTGCGTTCGTTGCGGCGCTGCTCCAAGCGCTGGTTAGAAGCGGTAGTCGCAGGCTGCATCACGCCATTCGGCGCACGAACACCGGGGATCGGCCGCGAATAATCCATCTGCTGAGACGTCGGGACATCTGTGTGCTGTGCTCGCGCATTCGCAGGAGCTTTGTTATTCTTGCTGGAGAACCAGTTGAGCCATGCCATCTGTTAATTTTTACCTTGAAACCTTGACATGGCAAGGAAAACTGCGGCAAAAACAAGCGATTGGTGCTTGTTTTTGCCAACTATGTCCGTATTTTTTATAGTGTGAAAGACGCACCATCCGGCAGGAGAGGAGCTGCGTTTTAAGCAGAGGCGATCAGTTGTTGCCCCAGCCCCGGTCATTGCCGCCACGATCTCCACGATCTCCGCCGCCGCCGCCGTAGCCACCACCGCCACGGCGATCTCCGCCGCCGCCACCACCGTAGCCGCCACCGCCACCGCCGCCGTAGCCACCTCGGCCACCGCCACCACCATACCCACCTCCGCCTTCACGCGGAGGGCGGGCTTCGGGTGGGCGCGCTTCGTTCACGACGATGGCTCGGCCGCCAAGCTCTTGGCCATGCATGCCAGCAATGGCAGCTTGGGCTTGGGCATCGTCGCCCATTTCCACAAAGCCGAAGCCTTTGGAGCGCTGTGTTTCGCGATCCATCATCACGCGCGCACTCGTCACCGTGCCAAAAGCACCAAAGGACGTTTGCAAATCATTGTCACGCACGGTGTAGGGCAAGTTGCCCACGTACAGTCGATTACCCATCTTGTCTTCACCTATCAATATCTGCGCTGCCCTTTAGTAAATAGCTGCGCTAGACTTCATTTCAACTAAAAAAGCGAGGGAGGCATGAACTGCATAAAAAAATGGTGCTGCACGTGCTTCCGATCACCCGACCTGAGTCAATATTTTTTCTTGTCGGTATCTGGCAAGCGCAAAAACATTCACACCCTTGGGATTATGAGCCAGTTTCATCAAACGTCAAACTTTTGGCGCGTAAGCGCAAGGTCGGCATGAAAAACCGTTCGTTGGAGCAACATTTGTGACTTCTGCACCACTATTTGCGCCTCGACAAGAGCTTCGCATCGTCAGCCTCGTGCCGAGCATCACTGAACTCTTGGTGGATTTAGGACTGGGCGCTTATTTGGTCGGGCGCACAGGTTTTTGTATTCATCCCGCAGCCGCCGTGCAAGCAATTGCCAAAATCGGCGGCACGAAAGATGTGAATCTGAAAAAAATCAAAGCGCTGCAGCCCACGCATGTGATCGTGAATGTGGATGAAAACACGATGCCTACTGCGCAAGCCTTGCGCGAACTTGTGCCGCGAGTGATCGTGACGCATCCGCGCTCGCCTCAAGACAACATCGCTTTGATTGATCAATTGTTGGCTGAATTTGCTATAAATTCAGGAGCACTCTACGCAATGAATACGCCGGCGATTGAGCTAAAACGCTTGATAAATGCAGGCATGCGGCAATTGGAGGGCTTGGCGAGCTCAGAACAGCGCGTGCTCTATCTCATCTGGCGCGATCCGTGGATGACGGTCGCGCGGGATACTTACATCAGCAGGATGCTTGAGCAGATTGGCTGGCAGACTTGGCCTGA
>JAYVJQ010000381.1:0-4411 GCA_043769055.1 Allobrachymonas sp. | reverse complement strand
TCGGCTTGGTTGCAACCATGCGGCGTGAGTGGGCGCAGCACATCGTCGGCACTGCTGCTATGTTGACCTTCGGCCTCGGCATGTCGCCAGATGAGCAATTCCATGTGCTTTCTCGCCCAAGAAATTTAACTGCCTTGTTTTTTATGGCGTGCCATCAAGGCTTGTTGCGCACTGTGGCCGCCCTCTGGCTTGCGCAGCGACACATACTGACCGTTGGGCTGCATCTCCCAAGCATCTATGCCATCGTGCAAATAGGCATTGAGCGTCTCATCGATGATGCGTTGGCGCAGCGCTGGCTCGGTCACAGGCCAAGCCAACTCGATGCGGCGCAGCATGTTGCGGTTCATCCAATCTGCGCTGGACAGATACAGCTCCTCATCGCCTTCGCTGCGAAAGTAAAACACGCGAGAATGCTCTAAGAAGCGACCAATCACCGAACGCACGCGGATGTTGTCAGTGACCCCTGGCACTTGCGCAGGGAGCATACAAGCGCCGCGCACAATCAGATCAATTTTCACGCCCGCTTGCCCCGCGCGCACCAGCGCATCCATGATGGGCAGATCGGTCAGAGAGTTCATCTTGGCCACGAGCCGCGTTGACTTGCCTTTGTTAGCCTTCGAAGCGAGTGCGTCAATGCGTGCAATCATTTCGCGGTGCAAATGAAACGGTGCCATCAGCAGTTTTTTGAGCTTGGGAATATGGTTTTGGCTGGCCAAGTGAATGAACAGTTGCTCCATATCAAGCGTGAGCTGCGCATCTTGCGTGAAATAGCTGATGTCGGTGTAGAGTTTTGCGGTGCGCGGGTTGTAGTTGCCGGTGGACAAATGACCATAGCGGCGCAATTGCTTGCCTTCTTTGCAGGTCACCAGCAGCATTTTGGCATGCGTTTTAAGGCCCACCACGCCATACACCACCTGCGCCCCAATGGCTTCCAAGCGTTCAGCCCAGTTGATATTGGCTTCTTCGTCAAAGCGCGCTTTCAGCTCCACAACGGCCAGCACCTCTTTGCCACGCCGCACCGCCTCGACCAGCAAATCCATCATGGCTGAGTCTGAGCCTGCGCGATAAATCGTTTGGCGAATCGCCAGCACCTTCGGGTCATACACCGCTTCGCGCAGAAAATCGAGCACGGCATCAAAGCTCTCAAAGGGCTGATGCGCCATTGCATCGCCTTGCTTTAAGCGATCAAAAACCGACAGGCCACGCGCCACCGGCTGCATGCTGGCGGGATACGAAGACGTGTAAGGCGAAAAGCGCAGGCGAGGTGTTTCAACCAAATCGGCCAATTGCCCAAAGCGCACCAAATTCACCGGCCCATGCACGCGATACAGCGCGCATTCGGGCAACTCAAACTGCTTGAGCAGCAAGGCAGACAACTCAGGCGAGCAGCTGCTGGACACCTCAATGCGCGTGGCTTGCCCATAGTGGCGATGCTGCAAACCTTGGCGCAGCGCCATGCGCAGGTTTTTCACATCCTCCTCATCAATCGCCATATCGGTATGGCGTGTGACGCGAAACTGGGAGAACTGGCCTACTGCACGGCCAGGAAACAGGTTGTGCAAATGCGCGCGAATCACACTGGAGAGTGAGATAAATAATTGCTTTTTGCCGCAGAGCTTGGCGGGCAGTGCCGTGATACGCGACAACACGCGCGGGACTTTCACGATGGCAATCGCGTTTTTCCGCTCAAACGCATCGGTGCCGCCCAGCTCCACAATGAAGTTCAGCGATTTGCTGGCCACCTGAGGAAACGGATGCGAAGGATCGAGCGAGACTGGTACGAGCAGCGGTTGCACCTCTTCTTCAAAATATTTTTGCACCCACTTGCGCTGCGCCGCATCACGCTCACCATGCGAGACGATGGAAATGTTCTCGCTGGCAAATGCGGTGGTTAACTCTTTGTTGAACAGCTCATACTGCTCGGTCACCAGCGCCTGCGCGCTGGCATGCAAAGCCTCAAAACTCTCCACACTGAAATCACCTTTGTGATCATTGGCTTGAAAAGCAGCCAAATGGTTGTAGGCCCGTACCTCAAACAACTCATCTAAATTCGAGCTGGTGATGCACAAATAGCGCAGCCGCTCGACCAAAGGCACATCAAAGCGCCGTGCCCAATCGAGCACACGCCGATTGAAGGCGAGCAGGCTCTGATCGCGGTCTAAGTAAGGCATCAATGGTTTCGCTGTGTCTTTGTCAGTATGGGTGAGCATAGTCGCCGTGATTCAAAATGTTAACCAAAGTGTGACGATGCATGGTGACAGTTTAATGACATGCATAAAAGTGTGGGGCAAGTGAAAATTCTTTTAGATATAAATTACTTTTAAGGCCAGTAAAGCAATGAATACGCAAGTCTTCAGCTAGATTGAGCGCTAACCGACCCGTCAGATCGCGGCCATCATGCCAGTGTGCAAAAGATGGGATGAAGCAGATAGAGCGAAATGCTACTAAATAAATAGCAATCTGCGCATATTCTATGCCGGCTAATTGCCTAAAACGCTTTAAAAATCACTGCTTGAGCAGCTCGGCCTTCGCCGGCAAGGTGAACTTGAAGGCATCTGCTGGCAAGCTCAGATTGACTTGCATCGCGGTGAAGTTAATCACGCTGCGTTGACCGAAGCTGTCGGTGATGTCGAGTTGTTGCAGGGCCTCGCCTTTGAAACCGATGCGGATGATTTGCAATGTGCTATCAGCTGCTTTTGGCTTGGCACTGACCCAACTCATGCCATCTTTGTCGGGGGCGTTATCAAGCGTGAATTGCTCACGCAGGGCAGACAGGTCGGAGGCTGAGGCGATGAGCGCTGCTGGCGTGTTAGCGAAGGCTGCTGCTTGTTTGCGCTGCGTGGCTTGGTTGAGGTCTGCGTCGTAAATCCACAGGCTGATGCCATCGGCCAAGATGAGTTGGTCGAAAGGTTTTTTGTATTGAAACTTGAAGCGGTTGGGGCGCTGGAACTCGAAAATGCCACTGGAGTTTTTGACTCTCGGCGCTTCACCTGCGCGTGTAGGCGACGTCACGGTTTGCGTGAAATCGGATTTTCCGGAGCGAGTGGATTTAACAAAATTCTCTAGATTTTTCAGGCCATTTAGCTCATCAGCCGACGTATTTCCTACATAGAGTGCTATGAAAATAGTAGTGAACACGAGCGGCAGGCGGCGACGATTCATACTTTACTCCACCCCATTGCGCACCAAAATCTCCCGCTTACCACGCACATCCATCGCGCTCACCAAGCCTGCCTGCTCCATGGCCTCAAGCAAATTGGCGGCTTTGTTGTAGCCAATGGTGAGATGTCGTTGCACAAGAGAAATACTGGCTTTTTGGTTTTTCAAAACGATCTCCACAGCGCGGTCATACAGAGGGTCTTTCTCGCCTGAGCCGCCACCGCCGCCCTGACCATCGAGTGATAGACCTTCTTCGCCGTCGACAGTTCCGCCTTCCAGCACACCATCAATGTAATTGGGCTCGCCCTGCTGTTTGAGATAAGCCACCACGCGATGTACCTCTTCATCGCTCACGAACGCGCCGTGTACGCGAATCGGCAAGCCCGTGCCGCTGGGCATGTAGAGCATATCGCCCATGCCCAAGAGCGCTTCAGCGCCACTTTGATCGAGGATGGTGCGGCTATCAATCTTGCTGCTCACTTGGAAGGCAATGCGCGTAGGAATGTTGGCTTTGATCAGGCCGGTGATCACATCGACGCTGGGGCGCTGCGTGGCAAGAATCAAATGAATGCCAGCGGCGCGCGCTTTTTGCGCAAGCCGCGCAATCAGCTCTTCAATCTTCTTGCCCACCACCATCATCAAATCGGCCAGCTCATCAATCACCACCACGATATGCGGCAAACGCTCCAGCGGCTCGGGGGATTCTGGCGTGAGGCTGAATGGGTTGTAGATGAATTCTTCTCGCGATTTTGCGTCGTCGATCTTCACGTTGTATCCCGCGAGATTGCGCACACCCAGCTTGCTCATGAGCTTGTAGCGCCGCTCCATCTCCATGACGCACCAGTTCAACCCATGCGCAGCTTGCCGCATATCCGTGACCACCGGCGCGAGCAGATGCGGGATGCCTTCATACACGCTCATCTCCAGCATCTTCGGGTCGATCAGCAGCAATCGCACATCGCGCGCTTCGGCTTTGTAGAGCAAGGAGAGAATCATCGCGTTGATGCCCACCGATTTGCCTGAGCCTGTCGTGCCCGCCACCAAGCAATGCGGCATTTTGGCCAAATCAGCGACCACCGAGTTGCCCACGATGTCTTTGCCCAAACCCATGGTGAGCATGGATTTGCCATCGTTATAAACCTGCGAGCCTAAAATTTCTGAGAGGCGAATGGTCAGGCGCTTGGCATTGGGCAACTCCAAGGCCATGAAGTTTTTACCGGGAATGGTTTCCACCACTCGGATGGACACGAGA
>JAYVJQ010000380.1:0-3163 GCA_043769055.1 Allobrachymonas sp. | reverse complement strand
AGCCGGCGTGAAATTCTGGCGCGATAACGCTGCGGCCTTAGAGCGCGCAGAAGCCGAATTCGGCGTGCCCGCTGAGATCATCGTCGGCATCATCGGCGTAGAGACCATCTATGGCCGCGATATGGGCAACTTCCGCGTGATGGATGCGCTGGCCACCCTCGCCTTCGATTTTCCCAAAACCGAGAAACGCGACCGCAGCCCCTTCTTTCGCGATGAGTTAGAGCAATTCCTCAGCCTCAAAAACCGCACCGGCATCGACCCCCTGCAACTGCGCGGCAGCTACGCCGGCGCGATGGGCCTGGGCCAATTCATGCCCAGCAGCTGGATCAAATACGCGATTGATTTTGATGGCGACGGCAAGGTTGATTTATTCAACAGCTCAACTGACGCGATTGGCTCAGTGGCCAATTATTTCAAAAGCTTCGGCTGGAAAACGGGTCTGCCCACGCACTACCCCGTCAGCTTCGATGCCGCAAGACTCGACAAAGATGCGCTCATGGCACCCGATATCCTGCCCACCTTCAGCCCCGAGAGCTTCCAAGCCAAAGGCGCAGTGCTCACTGGCGCAGCGCTCTCGCACGCAGGCCCACTGGCCCTCATCGAATTGCAAAACGGCGACCCTGCTCTGTCGCCCACCAACGCCCAGCACTACGTCGCCGGCACAGAAAATTTCTACGTCATCACCCGCTACAACTGGAGCAGCTACTACGCCATGAGCGTGATCGATCTGGGCGCTGAGGTGAAGGCGGCGATGGTGAAAAATTAACCGCTGTGCGGCCTTCGCGAAACCGAGTTTATTTGGCTGTCGAGTTGTTAAAAGCTGGCTGTGTGACAAAAATATAAAAACGTAGTACACTATTCGCTACTATGTCACTCGCACTAGCACTCAACTCCATCCGTCAAGAACAATTTCTGAGCCTTCGCCTAAGCTCGGATGACTCCGCCTTGATGGAGCAGCTTCATGCTCGTATGGGCCTGAGCAAGACGGAGATTGTGAAGCGTGCCTTGCGCGAGCTGGCACACAGCACGACAGCGCATCAACAGGTTCATCTATTTGAAATGGGGCAACCATTTTTTGGTAAGTATGGTGATGCTTCGCGTCAATCGCGTGAGATTAAATCGGTTGTCAAGGCCAAACTGGCTGCCAAGCGCCTCGCGTCACAGCGCTTGGCTTAGGTGAGTTGTGGCGCATATTTCTGCCAAGCGCAGGGTCATACCTGCAAGTCAAGCTGCTGAGCATACAGTCGCCCCCAGCAAGATGGCGCTGACCGATGTGCTCTGCGACAGCGGTCCGCTGGCGGCTCTTTTTAACAGCCAAGACAGCTATCACGCGCAAGCCTTAGATTTTTTCGCAAAGCGTGGTGGCCATGTGCGGCTGCTCACCAGTTGGGAAGTGATCTCTGAGGTCATGTATTTTTTAGATTTCAGCGCGCATGCACAGGCTGATTTGTTGCTTTGGTTGCATCAAGGCGCACAGCATGATCGCATTCGCATCAGTTCCTTGCAAACGCAGGATTTGCCTGCCCTCGCTTCACTCATGCGCAAGTATGCGGATCGCCCGATGGACTTGGCAGATGCCTCGCTCGTTTGGCTAGCCAACAACACAGGCATCACTGACATACTCACGGTAGATCGTGCTGACTTCGCCGTTTACCGCACAGCTTCGCGCAAAGCTTTTAAAAATGTGTTTGTCACGCATTAGCGTGCACAGAATAAATCCCCAACATGACAACTCTCACCCAAGCCCGCGCACTCCTCACCCACTACGACTCCGCAGAGCTCTGGCCTGCGCCAACTGGTTTGAGTGTGCAGCAAGCCTACGCAACGGCACTCGAATTGCGCCGCCTGCGCATCGCTCGCGGCGAGCAGCCGCGTGGCTACAAAATTGGCTTCACCAACCGCAGCATCTGGCCGCGCTACAACGTCGCAGCGCCCATCTGGGGCACGGTCTATAGCAGCACCCTCACGCATTGCAAAGGCTAAGCCGAGATCAGCTTGAAAGGCATCTGCCAACCCCGCATCGAGCCCGAAGCCGTGCTCGGCTTGCGCGCAGCACCGCCTGCGAAAGCAACGCTCGATCAGTTATTCGACTGCCTCGATTGGGTCGCTCCCGGCTTCGAAATCGTCCAGAGCCACCTGCCCAACTGGAAATTCGCCGCACCCGATGCCATCGCCGACGGCAGCTTGCACGCGCGCCTGATCGTCGGCACGCGCGTGCCCGTGCGCAACATCGCCAGCAACAGCGCAGCTCTGTGCGAGGCGCTCGCCGCCAGCAGCGTGCGTTTGAGTCATGATGGCGCGCTCAAAGAATCCGGCAAAGGCAGCGCCGTCCTAGGCGACCCATTGCACGCACTGCACCATTTCCTGCAAGAACTCACCCAATGCTCCGGCGCACCCAAGCTACAAGCCGGCGACGTGATCACCACCGGCACTTGGACGGATGCGTGGCCGATTGAGGCAGGGCAAACTTGGGAGGCAGATTTTTCTGCGCCGTTCTGTCGTTTGACTGCGCGGTTTAAAGCGAGCTGATTTCAAAGGCACTCGAATAACAGGTACGCTGGTATGAGCAAAATTTACCTTTTTGTTAAACTCCTACAGCAGCAACATTTTTGGAGAAAAAATGATCGCCATCACTGAACTCGAAAACCATATTCTCGAATTGCCCAAGCAAGACTTTGCGAAGCTGCGCAACTGGATGCTTGATCTCGACGAGACTCAATGGGATGCGCAAATTGCAAACGACCTCAAGTCCGGTAAGTTTCAGCATTTGATTGCCAATGCGAAGGCTGAAATGGCAGCAGGATCGGCGAGATCTCTTTGAAGCACTTTACCTCGCAGGATTTTTGGAAAGCACTGGACGCACTGCCCCAAAATGTTCAGCAGACAGCACATAAAAACTTCGCTCTACTCAAAGAGAATCCACGTCATCCCTCTTTGCAACTCAAACGTATCGACGAGTTGTGGTCTGCAAGAGTGAGGATTCATCACCGAGTTTTAGGCATCGATGCACCGGGCGGTATTCAATGGATTTAGATTGGCAGTCATGCGCAATATGATCGGTTGATTGCTTAGAACTTATCCGTAAATAAAGGATAATCTTACTCCATACGCGATTTTCGCGAATGGAGTGATGATGAGCAAAGTCAAGTCATGGGAAGTTACA
>JAYVJQ010000379.1:0-3552 GCA_043769055.1 Allobrachymonas sp. | reverse complement strand
TTCTCATGGAAGCAGATCAACGCGATTGGGCAGTTTTTAACGGATCATATTCACGAACTTTGCAACGCATGGAGTCAATATCATGGACTTTGAAATCACTGAAGAGCAATTTGCCAAAGGCATGCTTGCTGGTCAACGCCTGCGCCAGCGTACGCCTTTAGCAGTTTCAGCTAAATATGCGCAAGGCCGTGTGCATGTCGAGCTAAGCAATGGCTGTGCTTTCGTTTTCCCGGTTGCTCAAGCTCAAGGACTGGCGGGTGCGAGTGCGCAGCGCTTGAAAAAGATCGAAGTTCAAGGTGCGGGCACAGGGTTGCATTGGCCGCTCTTGGATGCAGACTTGTATGTGCCCAGCTTGATCAAAGGTGTATTTGGCACACGCCAGTGGATGCGTGAGTTGGGCAAGGCAGGCGGAGCAGCAAAGTCTGAGCGCAAGGCAGAAACTTCTCGACTCAATGGCAAGTTGGGCGGAAG
The DNA here is from genome assembly GCA_043769055.1 of Allobrachymonas sp. Classification (GTDB taxonomy): domain Bacteria; phylum Pseudomonadota; class Gammaproteobacteria; order Burkholderiales; family Burkholderiaceae_C; genus JANMDU01. The sequence continues at coordinate 3,081 of JAYVJQ010000379.1, read as the reverse complement.
ACCGAAGAAGCAGGTGATGGTCTGAGCTAGGCTCATTCAAGAGGGCGGGTTTTTGCGAGTCTGTGGAGACCGACGCGAAATCAAGGTATTCAATATCGCAGTTATCACAACGATTGGCCAGAGGTAAATCGGCGAGTTGCAATCCCACCGAGCAGGCTAGGCAGAGCCAAAAGCCATCGATATGGCGTGGTTGGGTAGACACTCATTTGTGAACATCCTTGTAGGCCAGCATGTTAAGCAACTGCTGCTCCTTGCCATCATCAAAACCACAGGTGTAAATCCAGTCTTTGGGGTTTTCGTAAGTGCCAAATAGCATGTCCCACCATGTGATGTCGCCGTAGTTGTTTTTATGGCGACCATGCTGGTGATGAATGCGGTGCATCTCAGGGCGCTGAAAAAAGTAGCCAATCCAGCGCGGAGTTTTGATATTGGTATGGTAGAAAAACTCGCCCAAAGCTGTGCAGAGGGTGTAGATGGCGGCAGCTTCTAACGACAGGCCAAGCAGCGTGTAAACCAATAAAGCCCCAATGATTGAGTTCACCACCATCTCGCCAGGATGTTTGTAGAACGAAGTGATGACCTCTAAGCGTTGTGGGCTGTGGTGAATCTGGTGAAACAAACGCCACAGCCAATCGTTTTCATGGCGAACACGATGCCACCAGTAAAAAATGAAGGTGGCAATAAAGTAAGCGATCAAACCGCCTGCAGCAGGAGACACGTGTGCCGAGAGATGAAACAATGATGCAGCGGCCAGCCATTTCTCCCAAGTGATGCCAGCGAGCAAAACCACACCAAGTTGCGCCGCGTTGATCAGCAACACACGGGTAGGCCAAGTTTTGACTTGTGGCAAAGGCCAGCCGGGAATCCATCGCTCTAAGATGAAGCAGAACGCGAAAGCAGTAAAAATGAAGGTCAACATAAAACTCCTTGATCAGACTTGAGTGGTGTGATCAGAAGTGTCCGATGCATTCGCCGTCGTGTCGAAAAACACTGCGTTGTATAAATTTTCTAGACTGGTAGTATCAAGGGATGGTACTCATGTCACGTTGCAGCAAGCACATCTTGGTGGGTCATGTCTCATAGGTTTTTCACTGTTGTGTTGACTGCGCATCCGGATCAATCGCCAAAGCCACCTTCGCACGATGTTGCGCGGCTTTGAGTTCGCCTTCGAATTGCTCTTTTTCATTGAGCTGCAACGCCGCATCAATCGCTAAGCGTTTGACGTTAACGCGGAAGTTGCGATAGACCACGGCACTCATCATCACCATGAGCTTGTAGGCCAAGTCTGGGCGGCGTTGGGCCAAGCTGTCGATGCTGTTGGCAGTGAACAGGGCGCAGGCTACATCGCCATTGGCCGCGTAGCGGGCGTAGCGTTTGGTGGGCAAATAAAGTGCATCGGTGCCAAACACACAGCCCGGCACCTCCACATTGGCCACAATGGGTGCGCGGCCATCGGGCAGGGGGATTTGCACCGAAACATTGCCTTCTAGCAAGAGAAAGCAGGGCGCATGGGCCAGCGAATCGCCAAAGTCTGAGAGCAACGCGCCATCGGGCCATTCTTGATACTGCGCCATGTTGGCAATGGCTTGGGCATCAGCTTCAGTGAGCTGCGCAAAAGTGAGCGTCTGCGACTGAGCCAGAAGGTGCTCAGCGCAAATTTGTTGCAAGAAATGAGTATCCATCACATCAACCAGTATGCACAGAGTTTCAAGGCTTGTCACGTGCAGTAACTACGCGCCCGAGAGCATCACACCAGCGTTTCATCTGGAATTTTAAGTTTTTCTGGCACTTTGCCGGCATGGAATATGTGTAGTTTGCTATCAAAATAATAGTTAGCTTTGTCAATCTGCGAACGCATCAAAAGCGAGATACGGTATCAGCGCCTCTTTGTGGTGCATTGCACAAATATGGTGCATCAGGCTGCATGCAATTCGACTTAGGGCGCGTGGTTGCAAAGGCGAAAACGACGTAAAAATAGCGCACAATCAATGGTTTCGTGCAGATGCTTGCGCACTGGCTTGTGGCACAAAAAGTGCATACAAGATTGCCAAGAGCACCCACTCGAAAATTTTTCCACCCATCCAACCAGGAGCATTTGATGGCCAAGACCGTCGCAGACGTAATCAAAATGGTGAAAGACAATGAAGTTAAGTTTGTTGACTTCCGCTTCACCGATACCAAGGGTAAAGAGCAGCACGTGAGCGTACCCGTCTCGCACTTTGATGAAGACAAATTCAAAGAAGGCCATGCGTTTGATGGCTCTTCAATTGCGGGTTGGAAGGGCATTGAAGCCTCCGACATGCTGCTCATGCCTGACCCGAACACCGCCAATATCGATCCCTTCTTTGAAGAGACCACGCTGATTTTGAGCTGCGATGTGTTGGAACCCGGTGATGGCAAGGCCTACGACCGTGATCCACGCTCGATTGCCAAGCGCGCAGAAGCCTACCTCAAAGCCTCCGGCATGGGCGACACCGCCTATTTCGGCCCCGAGCCAGAATTCTTCATCTTCGACGACGTGCGTTGGGGCTCTGATATGAGCGGCTCGTTCGTGAAAGTTGACGAATACGAAGCACCGTGGAACAGTGGCAAGAAAATCGAAGGCGGCAACAAAGGCCATCGCCCGACCGTCAAGGGCGGCTATTTTCCCGTGCCTCCCGTAGACAGCACGCAAGACATGCGCGCTGAAATGTCACTCATTCTCGAATCTCTGGGCATCCCGGTTGAAGTGTTCCACCACGAAGTGGCCGGCGCTGGCCAAAACGAAATCGGCACGAAATTCAGCACCTTGGTGCAGCGCGCCGACTGGACCCAGCTGCTCAAGTACACGGTGTGGAACGTCGCCAATGCCTATGGCAAAACCGCCACCTTCATGCCCAAGCCACTGGTTGGCGACAACGGCTCGGGCATGCACGTTCACCAGTCGGTGTGGAAAGATGGCAAGAACCTGTTTGCTGGCAATGGCTACGCAGGCCTGTCTGATTTCGCGCTGTACTACATTGGCGGCATCATCAAGCACGCTCGCGCCCTGAACGCGATCACCAACCCTGGCACCAACAGCTACAAGCGCTTGGTTCCTGG
>JAYVJQ010000378.1:0-4280 GCA_043769055.1 Allobrachymonas sp. | reverse complement strand
GCGTCTTTGATTTCTGCCCAAGCGCGGCGGATAGCAGCTTTGGAGCTGTCAGGCATGGGCACGTAGTCCAGATCAGCAGCAGTTTTGTCGCCTTCCATCAGTGCCCAGTTGAAGAAATTCAGAGTGGCAGTCGCGTTCTGTGGTTTGTCTTGAAGTTTTTGCATCAAGATAAATGTCGCGCCGCTGATGGGCCATGAATCTTTGCCTGGCTGGTTAGTGAGGATTTGGTAGAAGCTCTTATTCCAATCAGCACCCGCAGCAGCAGCTTTGAATGTGAGGTCATCTGGTGCCACGAATGTACCTGCTGAGTTTTGCATCAAGGTGTAGTTCATTTTGTTTTGCTTCACGTAGGCGTATTCCACATAGCCAATCGAATTAGGCAAGCGTCCTACGAATGCAGCCACTCCTTCATTGCCCTTGCCGCCTGCACCTACTGGCCAGTTCACAGCTGTGCCATCACCTACTTTGCTCTTCCACTCAGGATTCACTTTTGACAGATAGTTGGTGAAAATGAACGTTGTGCCTGAGCCGTCAGCGCGACGTACGGGAGAAATGTCTGCATCAGGCAGATTAAGCGTTGGATTTAAACCTTTGATCGCGGCATCGTTCCACTTGGTGATTTTGCCCAAGAAGATATCTCCTAGTACTTGGCCGTTCAAGCGCATCTGTCCAGGATTGATGCCCTTGACGTTGATCACGGGCACGACACCACCAATCACGGTAGGAAACTGCACTTGGTTCTTGGCTTTGAGTTCATCGTCGGTGCGCGGCATGTCAGATGCTCCGAAGTCCACCGTTTTAGCGTCGATTTGACGCAAGCCAGCGCCTGAGCCTACGGATTGGTAGTTAATTTTCACGCCAGTCGCTTTGTTGTAATCCGCCGCCCATTTGGAATACAGCGGCGCAGGAAAAGTGGCGCCAGCGCCTGTGATTTCTTGAGCAAAGGCTGAGCCTGCGAAGCTGGCAGAAAGCGCCACCGCAGCGAATAAAGAGGTTTTGAAGAGCAGTTTCATAAAGGTCTCACTTTGAAAAATACCGCCAAGCGGCTTGTAGCTGAAGTGAACTGTATGGCTTGATTGTGACGGTTTGATGACTGTCATGCCAAATTTTCGCATGTAGAGGCATTCGTCGAATTCACACGCGTGACATGTCTGCTCGGTAAATTCTCAGCGGCATCACACATTCTTTCGTTCTAAAGGGAAATACAACATGAAAATTCAACGTCGCCAGTGTTTGAAAACTGGATTATTGGCAGGTGTCAGCATGAGCGCCCCCAGCGTGTGGGCGCAAAATGCCTTGCGCAGCAATGCAGGCGGTTTGATGGTCGGCCAAATCGCTGATGTGTCGAATGCCTACCAAGATATTTCCAAAGATTTCATCATCGGCAGCCGCACGGCCTGGCAAGAAATCAATGCGGCGGGCGGCATTCGGGGCCAGCGCATTCGCCACCAAGTCATTGAGATGGATGGCTCCTCAGTTGAGCTAGACAAAGCGTGGAAGCAGCTGCGCGATGACGAGAGCTGCTTGGCCACTTTTGGCAGCTGCGCAGATGCAATGGCCGCACAAGTCACGGTGCGCAACAGCGCTGAGCGCAATGAACTTGCACATGCCGCGCCATGGCTGCAAAACGCAGCGATTGATAGCAGCCGCGGCACCTTCCCGATCTTCTCCAACCGCGAGCAACAATTGAAGCATGCGCTGCAAAGCATGAGCAATGTGGGCATTGGCAGCTTGTCGGTGGTGTACCAAAGCGAGCAAGATCGCGCGATCAACACGCAAGACATTACGCGCATTGCCAGCAATCTCAAACTGGGCTTGAGACAGTGGCCTGTTGAGGCAGATTTGGTGGCGCAATCGCGCCGAATCAGCGCCACGCAAGTGCCGCTGGTGCTGTTTGTGGGCGGCACGCCAGAATTGGTGCAGTTCATGCAGGGCTGGAATCGCTCAGGGGGCATTCGCTACATCGTGGCGCTGGCCGATGTGAATTTGCAAACCGCGCTGCAAATGAGCGGCGGCAAGCATGTGCCAGTGATCGGCACGCAGGCCGTGCCCGTGGTGTCGTCTTCGGTGCGCATCGCTCAGCGCTTTCGCGTGGCCTTGGCCAAATACTTTGACGAGCCGCCTACCGCTCTGAGCTTGGCAGGCTATATTTCGGCGCGCTACACCGCGCAAGTGATGCAGTCAGCCAAAACGCTCACTCGCGCTTCTATTTATGACGCCTTTGTGCGCCGTAGCTCCATGGATTTGGAGGGCTTTCGCATTGAGGTGGAGAACGGCCGCTTGCAAAGCGCGTTTGTGACGCAATCCATGATGAGCCTGGACGGGCGAGTGATTGGCTAAGTGCTCCTGAATTCATAGCATATTGTGTAGATTCTATGCCGGCTAGAGGCTGATTTGGCTTTAAAAAAGATCGTTGAGGCAAAGCGCATTTTCAAAGCCTTTTGGGTGCCTAGCCGGCAAAGAATATACGCGGAGTGCTATGAAAAAATGAGTAGTTAAGCGTGTGCGTTGATCGGCAGTCTTTTCTTGGCATGCTATGGTTCGTCTTTGATTAACATGAACATCACAAACACCACGGGCAGCACGATGAGCAAGATGGAAGAGGGCAGTTTGGTTGCTGCGGTAGATTTAGGGTCGAACAGCTTTCGCATGGAAATTGGGCGCTTCGAGCATGGAGCGATCGTGCGTGTGGATTATTTGAAGGAAACGGTGCGCCAAGGCGCGGGCCTTGATGATCAACGTAACCTCACCATCGATTCCATGCAGCGCGGCTGGGATACGCTGGCGCGATTCGGCGAACGGCTCCATGGCTTTGATGCAAGCCAAGTGCGCGCGGTCGCCACGCAAACTCTGCGCGAGGCGCGCAATCGCGATCTCTTTATCAACAAAGCTCAGCAGATGCTGGGCTTTCCTATCGACGTGATTGCTGGGCGAGAAGAAGCGCGCTTGATTTACCAAGGTGTAGCGCATGCGCTGGGCGGCAACGATGAGAAACGATTGGTGATCGATATTGGCGGCCGCTCAACCGAGCTCATTCTTGGGCAAGGCTTGGCTGCAAAACAACTGGAGTCTTACCGCGTTGGCAGTGTGGCTTGGGCGGATAAACATCTTGCGCATGGCAAATTGGATGCGGCATCCATCGACCAAGCCATCGTGGCAGCCAAGGCCGTGCTTGATGAGGCTGTGCCACGCTTTGGCCGAGGCTGGAGTCAAGCCCAAACCCAAGTTTATGGTTCGGCGGGAACGATTGGTGCGATTGCAGATATTTTGCATGCACAAGGCAACAAGGAAGATGTGATTGAGCTGCAAGGTCTGCACTGGCTTCGCGGCCAGTTGATTGCGGCAGGCAGCGTTGATCGATTGGAATTACCAGCTTTAAAGGATGATCGCAAGCCCGTGCTGGGCGGTGGCTTGGCCATATTGATTGCGCTCTTTGAATTACTGGGCTTGCAGCAGGTGCGCTCAGTGGATGCGGGGCTGCGCCATGGGGTGCTCTACGATTTGCTGGATCGAGACAGCGTAGCCACAGATATTCGCTCGCAATCCGTGCAGCGCTTAGGCAAGCGCTTTGAAACCGACGCGCATCAAGCGCAGCGTGTCGGCCAAGTGGCCGCACAGTTTTTTGAGCAGCTTCAAATGAGCACAAGCGATGGCCCGGAGCTGCGCCAGCGCCATGCACGCAAGCTGAACTGGGCGGCTCAGTTGCATGAAATTGGCGCGCTAATCTCTCACAGCGATTGCCACAAACACAGCGCCTACATCATCGACAACGCCGATGTTGCAGGCTTCACGCAAGGCGAGCTGCATCGCTTGAGCCTTTTGGTGCTTGGGCACAAAGGCAAGCTGCGCAAGCTCGAAGCGGATTTTTCCAACACGCCGTTTGTACAGCAACTGATTTGTCTTCGCTTAGCGGTTCTTTTGTGCCACGCGCGCGTGCCGCCGCATCTCAAAGGCTTCGATTTAAGCTGCGCAACGCATCAGAATCGCTTTGTACTGAGCGTGCCTTCGAACTGGTCAGGGCGTTATCCGCAATCGATGCATCTGCTGCAACAAGAAATTCAAGCGTGGAGCAAGACCACTTGGGCGCTTGATCTGCTCGTGCGATAAACACTGCGTCACCAGATCATGTCTGGCTTGTGTACGCAATGCACAATGGTTTGACGCTGCCCTAAGCGCAGGCGGCTGCGCAGCCACCATATGGAGCCCTTGCGCACGGATAATGCATGGCCCTGCCAGCCCAGCAAGCGGCCAATCACCAAGCCCAAGTTGGGCTGATGCCC
>JAYVJQ010000377.1:0-19658 GCA_043769055.1 Allobrachymonas sp. | reverse complement strand
TCATGACTGATCAACAAGCTGATGCGGAGCTTGCGAATCTGGCCGTGTCGCATCTACAGGGCTTGGGCGTGCCCGTGGAACTGGTCGCGGCAGGGGCTGGCCTGAGCGCAAAGGCGGGGAAAAAGGCAGACGCGCAGGAATATGTTGTATCGGTGAAGCGGCATTTGAGCATCGCGACGCTGGGCGTGGCATTGAACGGGCTGCGCGATTTGGAGCGGGAGCGCGGCATGCCCACTTTATTGGTGGCTGACTACGTTTCGCCTCCTTTGGCAGAAAAGCTCCGAGAGCAGGGCCATGCATTCATTGATGCAGCAGGAAATGCATATGTCCAGCAGGCGGGTATTTTGATTTGGGTGGTGGGGCGCAAACACTTGCCTAGCGCAGCGCCTGCGGCGGCTGGGCGCGCTGACACGCCTGTGGGACTGAAGATTCTCTTTGCCTTGCTGTGTGAGCCGGCGTTGGCCAATGCCACGCACCGAGAGATTGCCGCTCGCGCTGGGGTGGCTTTGGGGAGCGTGCCAGCGGCTTTGCAGGATTTGCAGGAGCAAGGGCATTTGGCGGTGTTGGGCAAGCAGCGCAGCTTGCAGACGAGCCGGCGCTTGCTGGATGCGTGGGCGCAGGCCTATGCGCGCCGCTTGCGCCCTAAAACCTTGAAAGGGCTGTACACCACGCCGCTTTTTGACACGTGGGAGCAGTGGGGCTTGGCACCGGCCGATGGGTTATGGGGAGGTGAAAGCGCTGCGCAGTTGCTGACGCAGTACCTGCGGCCCGGCATCTTGACGATTTATACGCACCGGCTGCTGCCCCCCTTTATGGCCAAGCAGCGCATGAGCAAAGCGCCTGATGGGGCAGCGGAGCGCATGGTGGAGTGCCGTGAGCCTTTTTGGAGGGATTTTTCAGCGGATTCGCGGCCCGATGTGGTGCCGCCGGTGCTGGTGTATGCGGATCTTTTGGCAACAGGCGAAAGCCGATGCATTGAAACAGCGAATCTTATCTATGAGCAATACCTTGCTGCAACTTTCCCGCAAGCTTGAGCTTGCCCAGCATGCGCGCGTGGTCGCAGATGTGCAGGCTGTGGCGCGGGCATTGGATGTGCAGCTAATGTTGACAGGGGCTTTTGCACGCGATTTGCATTTGCACCATGCATGGGATGTTCCAGTGCGTCGCAAAACGCATGATGTTGACTTTGCATTGGTTGTGCCAGATTGGGCGGCATTTTCTTCGCTACGCGCAGAGCTGATCTCATCGGGGTTGTTTACCGAAGCGCAATGGGTGCTGCATCGCCTGCGTCATGTCAGCGGTTTGCCGGTGGATTTAGTGCCGTTTGGCGCGATTGAAACTGATCAAAGAAAAATCATCTGGCCACCCAATGGCGATACGGTGATGGACGTGTTTGGTTTTCGGGAAGCATGGCTTACCGCGGTGACGGTGGAATTGCCAGATGGCGTGCAGGCTCGGGCAGTATCGCTGCCTGCCTTAGCATGGCTCAAGATCGTTTGTTGGCAAGATCGGCATCTGCGCTCGCCACGAAAAGATGCGCAAGATTTGCAACTGATCCTGAATCACTACATGGATGCAGGCAATGAGCCGCGCTTGTGGGAAGAGTTTGTAGCTTGGACTCAGCAAGACGGCTTTGACTATGAGCTAACAGGAGCGCGTATGCTTGGGCGCGACATTGCGCAGCAACTCAAAGCGCAAGCGAACAGTCGTGTGGCCGCTATCGTAGCCAGCCAAGTGCGATTTGACGAACCGGGCATATTGCCTAACGAAATGAACCCCTACAACCCTGAAAAAGCCGCAAGCCAATTGCTTGTGCTGTTGCAGGGTATGAAGGAATAGCACAAGGTCACTCAAGTTAATGACTTGGATTTACAGGAAACCATTTGAGGCGATCTTGCGGCACAATGAAAGCATGATTCGTTTTGGCCTTGCCTGCTTGCTTGCTTTGTCTTCGCTGCCCGCTTGGGCCGGCCACGCCTATTCCCTGTGGGGCGACATCAAATACCCGGCAGGCTTTGCGCATTTTGATTATGTGAACCCGGCAGCGCCCAAGGGTGGGGAGTTGGTGGCGGTGAGCAATTTGCGGGTGAGTACGTTTGATAAATACAACCCGTTCACGATTCGGGGCAATGCGCCGGCTTATCTGGATACGCTGTTGTTTGAAAGCCTGCTGGTGGGGGCTATGGATGAACCGGGCACGGGGTATGGGTTGCTGGCTGAGGATGTGACGGTTGCCGCTGATGGCTTGAACGCAGTGTTCAAGCTGCGCGCGGCGGCGAAGTTTCACAATGGCAAGCCGGTGCTCGCGGCGGATGTGAAGCATAGTTATGAAGTGTTGACCAGTAAATTCGTGCGGCCTGCGTATCGCACGTTGCTGGAAGATGTGAGCAGCGTTGATGTGGTTGATGAACGCACGGTGCGCTTCAATTTCAAAAAGAAAAACCGCGAGTTACCGCTGACTGTGGGCGGCATTCCGATCTTCAGCCGAGATTGGGGAGTAGAGAAAGACGGTAAGCGCAAACCGTTTGATCAAGTGGTGATGGATGCGCCCATTGGCAGTGGGGCTTACAAAATTGGTTTTGTGATTTTTGGCAAAGATATTACTTACCAGCGCGATCCCAATTACTGGGGCAAGGATCTCAATGTCAATCGCGGGCAGGCTAATTTCGACAAGATCACGATCAAGATTTACAAAGACAATACCGCGCGGCTAGAAGGCTTAAAAGCCGGTGAGTTTGATTTCATGCAGTTTTACTCGGCAGGCGATTGGGCGCGCCGCGCCACGGGCAAGAGCTTTGATCAAGGGCGGGTGAAAAAAGGCGAATTCAAGCATCGCCAGCCCACAGGTTTTCAGAGCTATATCTTCAACACCCGCAAGCCGCAATTTCAAGATGTGCGCGTACGCCAAGCCATTGGCATGGCGATGGATTTCAATTGGATGAGCCGGCAAATGTTCTATGGCATTTACCAGCGGGTGAACGGCTTGTTTGGCAATACTGATTGTCAAGCCACGGGCATGCCATCGCCGCAAGAGCTGGCGCTGCTAGAGCCTTGGCGCAGCAAAATTCCAGCGGCAGCGTTTGGCGCGATGACTGTGCCGCCCAATACCGATGGACAAGACAAGCTGCGTGACAACTTGCGCAAAGCGATGGCGCTGCTGAAGGATGCGGGCTACACCGTGCAAGATGGCAAGATGAAAAATGCCAAGGGCGAGCCATTGGTGATTGAGCTGCTGGATAGTTCTGAGGCAGGCTCGCGCACGCACAGCGCGATGATTCGCAACCTCGCCAAAATCGGCATCGAGATGCGCATGCGTGTGGTGGATTTTGCGCTGTACCAAACGCGTATTCAAAAGTTCGATTACGACATGATCGTGATTGCCTTCCAAGGCACGCATACGCCCGGCCAAGAGTATGTGGAAATGTTTGGAAGCAAAGCAGCCGATACGCCAGACTCTGCGAACTACGCGGGCATGAATAGCCCTGCGGTGGATGATTTGCTCACAAAAATGCTGGGCGCGCAAACCAAGCAAGAGCTGCTGCCCGCCTGCAAAGCGCTGGAGCGCGTGATAGCGCACAGCCATATCTTCATCCCGCAATGGAGCTCCACGCAGCACAACGTGGCTTATGCAGGCCAGAAGCTGGCGTACAAAGAGCCGATGCCGCCTTATGCAAAAGCAGATGCTTGGCTGCTGGGCAGTTGGTGGGCAAAATCAGCTGAAAAGAACGCAGTGAAAAAATAAACATGCTGGCCTACATTCTCAAGCGCTTGCTGCTCATGATTCCCACGCTGTTTGGCGTGCTCCTGCTCACCTTCGTGGTGATTCAGTTTGTGCCCGGTGGCCCGGTGGAGCAATACATGGCCGAAGCGCGCGCTGCCAAAGCTGGCGGTGCAGAAGGGGCGGGCTTTGGCTTTGAGTATCGCGGCGATAAAGGTGTGGATGCCAAGCGCTTGGCTGAGATCAAGGCGCTGTATGGTTTTGACAAACCTGCTGCTGAGCGCTTCTGGGTCATGGTCAAGCAATACCTTAGCTTTGATTTAGGTAAAAGCTTTTTTCAAAACAAACCCGTGTGGGATTTGATTAAAGAGAAGTTGCCAGTGTCGATCTCTCTGGGGCTGTGGACTTTTTTTCTCACGTATTTAATTTCGATTCCATTAGGTATCAAAAAAGCCGTGCGCGCGGGCAGCAACTTTGATTTGTGGACGACGCTCGTTGTGCTGATTGGCTATGCGATTCCGGGCTTTGTGCTGGGTGTGTTTTTGCTGGTGGTGTTTGGCGGGCAGTTGCAATGGTTTCCGCTGCGGGGCTTGACATCGAGCAACTGGGAAACTCTTTCTCTCGGTGCGAGAATTGTGGATTACCTTTGGCATATTGCGATGCCTGTGACGGCCTTGGTGCTGGGCAGCTTTGCCACGATTACGATGCTGACCAAAAATTCGTTTCTGGAAGAGATTCGCAAGCAGTATGTGATTACCGCGCGCGCCAAAGGTTTGAGCGAGCTGGCCGTGCTTTACAAGCATGTGTTTCGCAATGCGATGCTGCAAATTGTGGCGGGTTTTCCTGCGGCGTTTGTGGGCGCATTCTTCGCCGGCTCGCTGTTGATAGAAACTTTGTTCTCTCTCGATGGCTTGGGGCTGCTGGGCTATGAAGCGATTATCCGAAGAGACTATCCCGTAGTGCTCGGGACTTTGTATTTGTTCACCTTGATTGGGCTGGTGGTGAAGTTGATTTCTGATTTGACTTACGTGCTCGTTGATCCACGGGTGAAGTTCGAATAATATGACAATCCTCCCCGAAGCGATCTCTGATCGCCTCCCCCAAGCTACCGAAGGGCTCCTTACGGGAGCGGTGGCGCCGCTAGTGGCCGGGCAAAGCCCGATCCACGGCGGCCGCTTGGAAGAAGCTTCGCCGTCGCCGTCGCCGTCTCGCAGAGCTTGGCTGCGCTTCAAACGTAACAAGCTGGGCTACTGGAGCTTGATTATTTTCTGCGTGCTCGTGGTGCTGAGCTTGTTTGCAGAATTGCTCTCGAACGACAAGCCCTTGATTGCCCGCTACAACGGGCAGTGGCTATTCCCCATGGTGCAAAACGTGCCCGAAACTCAGGTAGGCGGGGATTTTCAAACCAATGCGGATTTTCTCGATCCGTTCGTGAAAGAGCAGTTTGATAAGCCCGGCAACTTCATGCTCATGCCGATCAATCCCTATCATCATGGCACGCTCAATTACTACGCCAAATCGCCCAACCCCGCGCCGCCCACGGCGGACAACTGGTTGGGCACGGATGACAGGGGCCGTGATGTGGCCGCGCGCTTGCTGTATGGCTTTCGCGTGAGTGTGCTTTTCGCGCTGGCGCTCACCGTCATTGGCGTGCTGCTGGGTATTCTCACGGGTGCGGTACAGGGCTACTTTGCGGGCAAAACAGATTTATTCTTTCAGCGCTTCATCGAGATTTGGGGCTCGATGCCAGAGCTGTATTTGCTCATTATTTTTGCAGCGGTCTTTGAACCGAGCGTGATTTTGCTTGTGGTGTTGCTCAGTCTGTTTGGCTGGATGGGCTTGAGTGATTACGTGCGCGCAGAGTTCTTGCGCAATCGGCAGATGGATTACGTGCGCGCGGCGCGAGCGCTGGGCGCAAGCCATTGGCAAATCATCACGCGGCATGTGCTGCCCAATAGCCTCACGCCTGTGATCACGTTTTTGCCATTTCGAATGAGTGGGGCAATTCTCGCGCTCACCTCGCTGGATTTCCTCGGCCTCGGTGTACCGCCCGGCACGCCATCCTTGGGTGAAATGTTGGCCATTGGTAAAAACAGCATTGATGCATGGTGGATCAGCTTGACCACCTTTGCCGTGCTCGTGATCACGCTGCTCTTGCTTACTTTCATGGGCGATGCACTGCGCGACGCGCTGGATCCCAGAAAGGCAGATGTATGACAGCCTTGCTTGAAGTCAAAGATCTGCGCGTCTCCTTCGCCGGCAAAGAAGTCGTCAAGGGCATCAGCTTCTCAATCAACGCTGGCGAGAAGCTGGCGCTCGTGGGCGAATCCGGCTCAGGAAAATCCGTCACAGCTCTTTCATTGCTGCGCCTCGCACTCAATGCAAAAATCGATGGGAAAGCTTTATTCGATGGGCGCGAGCTGCTATCACTTCCAGAGCAAGAGCTAGAAGGCTTGCGGGGCGATGATATCGCCATGATCTTCCAAGAGCCGATGACGGCGCTCAATCCGCTGATGACGATTGGGCGGCAAATTGCCGAAATGTTAGAGCTTAAAAAAGTGCAGTCGAAGCAAGAAGCGCACAAGCGAGCGATTGAATTGCTGATTGAAGTGGGCATCCCCGAGCCTGAGCGCCGCGCGGCGCAGTATCCGCATCAGCTCTCAGGAGGCCAGAGGCAGCGCGCGACGATTGCCATGGCGCTCTCCTGCAACCCGAAGCTGCTGCTCGCCGATGAGCCCACCACCGCGCTCGATGTGACCTTGCGCCAGCAAATTTTGCAGCTGATTGGCGAGCTGCAAAAAACTCGCAACATGGCCGTGCTGCTGATTACGCATGATCTGAATCTGGTGCGCAAGTTTGCAGATCGCATCGCGGTGATGGAAGGCGGCCATTTGGTGGAGCAAGGTGAGGTGCGTGAAGTGCTCGCGAGCCCGCAGCATGCTTACACGCAGCGGCTGCTCGCAAGCAAACCTGTGCGCGATGTGCCGCCCGTCGCGCTGGAGGCTGCTACTTTGCTCGCCACGGATTCGCTGCGAGTCACTTACCCTGTGCCGATGGGCGGTTTCAAAGGCTGGTTCAAAAAAGGCCAGTTTGTCGCCGTACAAGGCGCAAGCCTAGCGCTCAAAGCAGGGCAGACGCTGGGCATCATCGGCGAATCAGGCTCAGGCAAATCCACACTGGCTGCGGCGCTGCTGGGGCTGCTGCCGCGCTCGGGTGTGTCAGGAGGCCTATTTTTTAAGCAAAATGGGAAAGTACACGGGATCGAATCTACGCGGAGTGCTATTGAATCTATAGCATTTATGAGCTTTGATGCCGCGCTGCGCAAGCGCTTGCAAGTCGTGTTTCAAGACCCGTATTCATCGCTCTCACCGCGCATGACGGTAGAAGAAATTGTGGGCGAAGGCGTGCGCATCCATGAGCCGCTGCAGAGCGCTGCACAACGCAAAGAGCGTGTGATTACGGCTTTGAATGAAGTGGGTTTGGGCGAGGCGCAGTTTCCTAATTCGTTGCAGCGCTACCCGCATGAATTCTCCGGCGGTCAGCGCCAGCGCATTGCGATTGCTCGCGCGCTTATCGTGAACCCGCAAATCTTGGTGCTCGATGAGCCCACCAGCGCGCTGGATGTGAGCATTCAGCAGCAAGTGCTCCAGCTGCTACAGCGCTTGCAGCGCGAGCGTGGTTTGAGCTATCTGCTTATCACCCACGATGTTGATGTGATCCGCGCCATGGCGCATCAGGTGATCGTGATGAAAGATGGCGCTGTGGTGGAGAGCGGCACGGTCGATCAAGTGTTGCAGTCGCCCCAGCAGAGCTATACCCAGCTCTTGGTTGCTGCAGCTCATTGAATCAGCCCGTTAAGCCCACGTAATTTTCCGCCAGCGTGGTTTGCGCAGCCACTGAGCCCATCAAGTAATCCAGCTCGGCTTCTTGCACGCGCTGACCAAAGCCTTCTGTATCGGGGAAGCGATGCATCAGGCTGGTCAACCACCACGAGAAGCGCTCCACGCGCCAGATTTTGCGCAAGGCGCGCTCCGAATACGTGTCAACGCCCTGCATGCTGCGCTCCACATAATGCTGCGCAAAAGCTTGGGCAAGCATCACCACATCGCTGGCTGCTAAATTCAATCCCTTCGCACCCGTGGGCGGCACGATATGCGCTGCATCGCCTGCTAAAAAGAGCTGCCCCCAACGCATCGGCTCGGCCACATAGCTTCTCAGAGGTGCAATGCTTTTTTCTATCGACGGACCAGTGATGATGGCGTTTGCCGTCTCAGCGGGCAGGCGCGCGCGCAGCGTATCCCAAAAGCGGGCATCGCTCCAGTCTTCCAGCTTGTCAGAGCTGGGGCATTGCACGTAATAGCGGCTGCGCGTCATGCTGCGCATGGAGCAAAGCGAAAAGCCGTCGGGGCTGTTGCCATAAATCACCGCATGCGGGGATACGGGCGGCACATCCGCCAACACGCCCATCCAGCCAAACGGATATTCGCGCGAAAATTCTTGCAGTTTCTCCTTCGGAATGCTCTGGCGGCTCACGCCATGAAATCCATCACAGCCCGCAACAAAGTCGCAGTGAATTTCTTGCGCGATGCCGTTATGAGTGAAGCGAATCACCGGCTGCGCAGTGGTCAGATCATCTAAGCTTACATCTTTGGCTTCGTAGATCGTTTGCAGAGCATGCGCCGCGCGATGATCCATTAAATCCTTGGTCACCTCGGTTTGCCCGTAGGCAGTGACGGTTTTTCCGCCCGTGAGCTTAGGCAGATCAATCGTGTGCAGTTGCCCCGCAAAGGACAAGCTCAAATGCTCATGCGGGATACCTTCACGCAGCAAACGCTCGCCCACGCCCGCTTGCACAAGCGCATCCACCGTAGTCTGCTCCAAAATGCCTGCGCGAATCCGCCCCAGCACATACTCGCCGCTTTGCCGCTCCACGATGATGCTGTCGATGCCCGCTTTGCGCAGCAGCGCGCCCAGCAGCAAGCCTGCGGGGCCCGCGCCGATGATGCCTACTTGGGTTCTTTGGCTTTTCATTTTTCTTCGTCTGAGTTGATTGGTGAGGTGAGATGGGGAGGAACGCAGAAAACACAGAAATGACGCAGAAGACACAGAAAAAAATACAAAAAAAGAATTGGATTTTTTCTGTGTCTTCTGTGGAATTTCTGTGCTTTCTGTGTTTCCAAAAATGCTGGTTTGCTGTGGTGCTGTGCTCACTTTAAACAATCAGCCCCGATAACTCTTGATGGATACCTAGTATTTGTGCGGTGATTAATTTATCTGCGCGATAATCGTGCAATGCTTCATTCCTCTGAATCCCAACAAACCGTTGCCCCCGCCGATTGGATTGAAGGCGCGGCCAAAGCATTCGCTGTGCTGGAAAGCTTCTCTGCCGAGCGCCAGCGCCTGTCTGTCACGCAAATCGCCGAGCGCGCGGGTCTCACGCGCGCCGCCGCCCGTCGCCATGTGCTCACTTTGCAAGCGCTTGGCTATTTGGAAGCAGGGGAGGGTACGCGCTCCCCTAACTATTGGCTCACGCACCGTGTGCTGCGCTTGGCAGGCAATTACCTCGCATCAGCCCGCCTGCCCAGAGTCGTGCAGCCCACGCTCAATCGACTTGCGCAGCAAACAGGCCAAGCGTTCTCAGTAGCAGTGCTTGACGGCGAGCAAGCAGTCATCGTCGCTAGATCCGGCGAGCACCGAATGGAAAGTTTCGCATTACCCTACGGCGTGAACCTCGGCGCGCGCCTAGCAGCGTATGCCACCAGCACAGGCCGCGTGCTGCTCGCCCAACTCAGCCCCGCGCAGCTCAAAGCATTCCTTGCAGCAGAGCAGCGACACAAGCTCACGCCCCACACCATCACCCAAGCCACCCACCTGCGCCGTCTCATTGCCGCCGCAGGCGAGCAGGGCTACAGCGAAGTCCACCAAGAGCACGAGCTAGGCGTCTATGCCATTGCCGTGCCCCTGCAGGGCACCCAAAACCGCGTCGTCGCCGCCATGAACCTCGTCCTCACCAACGCCACCCAGCGCCCCCCGCGTACAAGCGATGCGCTGCAAAAAGCTTATTTGGCGCAGATGCAGGCTGCGGCTGCGGAGCTGCGGTTGCTGCTGTAATCAAACCCCAATAGTTACGCCAAGCCTAAAGGTACTATGGTTTGAGGTATCACGCAGCGGGCATGCCATACCACGCACCCCGGCCTGCGCCATAGGGCTGGATTTGACCGGTTTGCACGAGTTTGCGCAGATGTGTTTTGACGGTGTTGCGATTGGCGCCGCTGGCTAGAACGATCTCGTTCATGGTGACTCGGCCTTGGGCTTTGATCAGCTCCACGATCTGCAGTGAAAGCGCGGGCATCGCAGCCAAGACTAATTTTTCGTGTGTGACTTTTTCTTCTAAGCAAATCACTTGCGAGGCCATTGAGCGCAGGAAAAATAGGAGCCAAGGCTGCCAATGGGGTGCATCTGAGCGGATCGTGCCTTGTGTTTGGCGCAGTGCCAAGTAGTAGTAGGCTTGCTTGTTTTGCTCCACGATAGCTTCAAGCGAGCTGTAGGGCACATAGGCATAGCCCGCTTGCAGCAGCAGCAGCGTGGTGAGCGCGCGCGAGAGGCGGCCATTGCCATCTTTGAAGGGATGGATTTCCAAAAAGACGACGATGAAGACAGCAATGGTCAGTAGCGGATGCAGATTTTTATCTGCCACTTCTCGCCTGTACCAATCCACCAGTTCCGTCATCAGGCGCGGCGTGTCAAAAGGGCTGGCGGTTTCAAAAATCACGGCTACTTGCTCGCCTGCTTCGTTGAAAGCACTCACGTTGTTGGGCGTGGTTTTGTAGCTGCCGCGATGGCGCTCATCTGTGCTACTGTGTTGCAGCAAGTCGCGGTGAAGCTGTTGAATATGGTTTTCAGTGAGGGGGATGTGCTGCCATGCGCTGAACACCAATTCCATCACTTGGGCATAACCCGCCACCTCTTGCTCGTCGCGCGTCTCAAATTTTTTGATTTCCAGTCTCGCCAGCAATGCCTCTACTTGGGCGTTGGAGAGCTTGCTACCTTCAATGCGGGTAGATGAGCCAATGCTCTCAATGGTGGCCACACGGCGCAAGGAGAACAGGCGCTCTGGCGCAAGATTGCCCAGCGCACGCCATGCGCCTTTGAACTCATCAATCTTGGAGATGAGCGAGAGCATGCTTGCATCAATGCTGATAGTTTGCAGATTGAACATACCCAATAATTTACCCGATTTCACCCAATTAATAGCGTAATACTAGGATTCACCCATAAAAATACCCGTTTTCACCCATTTATAATCGAAATGACTCCAATAATCCGATGGAAATCAGATGAGTTGCAGGTCTATTGGGGCATCACATGCAGCGGTAAATCATGCTGCTTTGCAAGTTTAATGAGCTGTTTGCATGTATGCCGCTTCATGAAAGTCTTCGTTTGCTTCTTCAGCGATTCTTCAAGGGCATCGTGTGGATGAGCAAGCGTTTGTCCCACAAGCTCAGCCAGCTTGCTCGCGAAATGTGGCTCCAGCGCTGCGATGGCGACTCTTCCATCTTTGCAGGGCATCACTTGGTAGAAAGCATGCGCGCCGCCAATGAGGCCGTCTGGCGTGGTTAATCCCCAATGCCTTGGTAATGCAAGGTATTGCGCGGCTTGGGATAGGCCGATGGTTTGCATGCTGCTGCGCGCGAAAGATTTTTGTTGGATGACGGCGGCGAGGACTGCTTCCACTGCAAGCAGGCTGCCGCTCATGTCGGCAAACAAGGTGTGTGGGAGCTCAAGGCCAGTAATGAGGCCATGCTCGGCCATGTAGGTGAGGTCGTGGCCGGGCACTTCGGGGGCGGTAGTGTCGCCGACAATGCTGACTAAGTTGAGCTGTGGGTGGGCTTTGTGGAGTGCTTTCCATCCTAAGCCGAGGCGGTTCAAGGCGCTGGGGCGCAAGGAGGTGAGGAGCACATCGGTTGTGGCCAATATCTTTTGCAGCTTGGCCATGCCTCGCGCAGTTTTGAGATCAGCCGTGACGACCTTGATGCCTGCGTGCATTTGCTTGTACGCTGGCATGGCATACGACTTCATTGGATCGCCCGCAGGTGATTCAATCTTTGTGCAGCTTGCGCCCAAGGCTTTGAGGCGCATGAGCGCGGCGGGGCCGGGCAGGTTGAGTGCGAGGCTGGTGATGCGCGTGCCGCGTAAGGTGGAACTGCGCGTACCACGCGGGGGGGTGATGATGGCCATTTTTATGCCACAAGCGCTAGAGGCGCTGCTGAGAGACGTATGCGCGTGGCTGCAACGTACAACTTGGTATGCCACACGTCATACGCGCTTTGCAACGCAAGCCTGAAGCCTTTAAAAGCGAAGGTCACGCACCAGACGGCATCAACCCAAAAGGAGAAATACCACTTGAGCTCGCGCCATTTGAGAGCATGCAAACCCCAGCTACTTAAGCTCAGAGAGTGGAATATCACGTCACAGCTTTCTTAGCCTGATATTTAGGCTCTTTCCATGCACCTGAAGTCATCACCTCGTGCAAGATGCGCATCGCGTTGACGCAATCGGTATGCGAAACATACAGCGGCGCAAAGCCAAAGCGCAAAATATTTGGTGCACGAAAATCGCCGATCACGCCGCGCTCAATCACCGCTTGCATGATCGCGTAGCCGTTCTCATGAGTGAACGAGACTTGGCTGCCGCGCTGTGCTGCATCGCGCGGGCTGGCTAAGCCAAAGCCGAGTGGCTTGATATGGGCATCAAAGAGTTCGATGAAGAGCGATGTGAGCGAGCTGCTTTTGCTGCGCACAGTTTGCATACTCACGCCTTGGTAGGCTTGTAAGGCGGCCTCTAGCGCGATGAGCGAGAGCTGAGAGGCTGTGCCCACCAAGAGGCGATCAATCGTGGCATGCGGGCGATAGCCTTGCTCAAAGGCAAATGGCGCAGCGTGGCCATGCCAGCCTTGCAGGGGTTGCTCAAGCGCGGATTGCAAATCATCACGCACATACACATAAGCTGGAGCGCCGGGGCCGCCGTTCAAATACTTGTAGCCACAGCCGACCGCGTAGTCCACATTGGCGGCACTCAGCTGCACAGGGATTACGCCCGCGCTGTGCGCCAAATCCCAAATCATGCGGCCACCTTGCGCTTGTACGAGCTGCGTGATGTGCGCCATATCGAGCATGCGGCCGGTTTTGTAATGCACATGAGTCAGCGCAACAGCGCACAAGTCTTGCCCGGCTTGCGCAATGATGTCTTCGATGTTGCTTTGATTGGCCAGCAAGATGCGCTTGCCATACAGCTCAGCGGTGCTCTCGGTGATGTAAGCGTCGGTGGGGAAATTGCCTTCTTCGCAGATGAAGGTTTTGCGATTCGGTTGCGCCAAAGCAGCGGCGCATAGCACTTTGAAGAGATTCACCGTGGTGGAATCGCAGGTGATGACTTCATGTGGTCTAGCCCCAATTAGCGCGGCAATCTGACCGCCCACGCGCTGCGGTGCGGGATACCAATTGGCATCGTTCCACGAGCGAATCAGGCCCACGCCCCATTCTTTTTCAATCGCTTGCTGCATGCGCGGCGCCACATTTTTGGGCAACGCACCGAGCGAATTGCCGTCGAGATATATCACACCGGGGGGCAGAGAAAATTCATCACGCTTGTGAGCAAGTGGGTCTTGCGCATCGAGGGTTTGCGCGTGTTGGAGGGCAGAGTCAAAAGTGTTCATAAATTTTCTATCAAAGAGAAGTGCGCAGCGACCACAACTCGGGGAAGAAGCGATGCTCGGTGACGTGGCGCAGCCAGCCGACGCCGGCTGAGCCCCCCGTGCCCGGCTTGTGGCCGATGATGCGCGAGACGCTGGTGAAATGCCGCCAGCGGTATTGCGAGATGTGATCGTCTAGCGTAATCAGCGCTTCGCCGAGTTCATAGAGCACGTTGTCGGTTTTGGCGGCTTGGTAGATTTGCAGCCAAGCGCGCTCTACCGATTCATTGGGCTCATAGGGTAGGCTCCAATCGCGTTGCAAAGCTTGCGCATCAATGTCATAGCCGCGCTTTGCGAGCAGGGCAATGATGCGGTCATACAGCGAGGGTGATTCAAGCGCTTCTTTCATTTTGGGCCACACATGCGGGATGTTGCTATGAGCCCGCGCAAGGCGAGCGCTTTTGTTGCCCAAAATAAATTCCACATGCCGGTACATGAAGGACAGTTGCCCCGAAGCCTGCCCCAAATGGTTGCGAAACTCATTGAAGCCATCGACGGTGATGGTGGAGAGCACATCCCATGATTTACCGATGTAAGTGGTGATCTCGCGGGCGCGGCTGATCATGCGAATTGCTTCAATAATTTCCCCCTGATCGATTTGATGGCGTGCGTTATACAGCTCAAAATGCAGCGCATTGAACAGCAGCTCTTTGACTTGGCCCATCAGATAAAAACAAGTCTCGTCATAGGCTTGGCTGCGCGGCGCTTGCATGGTGTGCAGAAGATCGATGAACTGATAGTCCACATAAGGGTTGCTGGTGCCGCCAAACTGCACCTCGGGCTGGCCTTCGGTGGTTTTGACGGCGTAGGCGCGGGTCTCGTCAGTAGTGATGCCGATGTCGCGCGGCAGGTTGGAGCAATTCACGCCGCTGGGATCGACTAATTTTGGAAAGATGGGTTGAACGCGGGCCATAGCGATTCCTTATTCAAACAAGTGTAGCGTGGCTTGAAACAGCGATGATTGTGCATCGCCCAATTCATGCACCACATCGAAATGATTACGGCCTGCTAGTTCCATGCTTTGCACGGCATGCTGCGCGGCGTTGAGTTGCGCAGCGAGCATCTGACTTTGCGCTATGAAGGCGCTAGTTTCGATCTCGCCCCAAGCGATGACAGCAGGTATTCGCACTTGGCTGGCGAGTGCCGATAATTCTTGTGCTTCTTCCAACGTGAGGCTGAGCGCATCATTGATGCTCGTGCCCACCAAAGGCCGCAAGTCAAACACACCCGAGATGGGTACGATGCCGCGAATCTTTAATTCGGTATGCGCTGCAACTGCCGCCGCCAAATATCCACCCGCTGAGCTGCCTGCCACCACTATGCGCGAAGCATCAAAGCCCAACGTCTTTGCCTGCTCGCGCAGGTGAGTCACGGCACTCACGCACTCGTGCACGATTTGCCGCACGCTGGCCTGCGGCGCAAGCGTGTAGCCCATCACCGCATGCGCAAAACCTGCGGCATGCCAAGCAGGCGCGAGAAAAGCAGATTCGTCTTTAGACAACTCTTGCCAATAACCGCCATGAATAAACACCAGCAGCCCCTTCTGCGCACTTGAATCGGGCGCAGCAAAGTAATCGATCTGCTGGCGAGGCAAATCGCCGTAGCGCAAAGTTCGCCGATGTGGCAATGCGGCATGTGCTGCTTGGCTCAAATCTTTGTAGGCTTGAATAAACGGCGCATAGTTGCCCCCTATCGCGCTGCTGGGCGAGTACTCGCGCTCGCGCTCTGGCATGGGAAGTTGCAGCCCAAGCGCAGGGTGTGCAGAAGAATCATTCAACATGCGCTCAAGTTTAAACAAGTTGAGCTGCATAAAATTTGCTTTGATTGCAAGTAATCAATGGAATACGCATAATTCATGTGACTGAACGCTGATAAAGAGATTATTCAATGCAAGCCACCGAACCCCTTGACGATATCGATCGCCGCCTGCTGCGCGCCCTTCAAAGCGATGCGCGCCTGAGCACGTCCGAGCTGGGCGAGAAGCTAGCGCTCTCGCAATCGCCCACTTGGCGCAGGCTCAAGCGCTTGGAGCAAATCGGTGTGATCACCGGCTACCAAGCTATTCTGAGCCGCGAGCAATTGGGCTACTCGGTGCTGGCCATGGTGACCGTGGGTGTGGACAGCCACAACGAAAAATCAGCCCGCGCCTTCGAGCAAGCCGTGGGCCTGATCCCTGAGATCGTGTGGTGCCACGGCATGTCGGGCGCAGAAGATTTTGTGCTCCTCGTGGTGGCGCACGATCTCAAGCATTTTTCTGATTTGCTCCTAGGCAAACTGCGCACCTTGCCCGCCGTGAAATCCCTGCGCAGTAGCTTCTCGCTCAAAGCGGTCAAAGATGAAGTGGCGCTGAAGTTACCGATTTAAATTCGGTTTCTGAAAGCTGGATGGCATGCAGGGATAATCGCTGCATGTCTATTGATTTTTCTACTTTTCACAACCCCACCTTCCTCCAAGCCTGCACGGGCCTGGCCACGCCTTACACCCCCATGTGGTTGATGCGGCAAGCAGGGCGGTATTTGCCGGAGTACAAGGCCACGCGGGCTCAGGCGGGAAGCTTCATGGGGCTGGCGACCAATCCGCAGTATGCGACCGAGGTGACTTTGCAGCCGCTGGCGCGCTATGAGCTGGATGCGGCGATTTTGTTTTCTGACATTCTCACCGTGCCTGATGCGATGGGCTTGGGGCTGGCGTTTGAGACTGGGGAAGGGCCGAAGTTTGCACACCCAGTACGGGATGAAGCCGCAGTGGCGAAATTGCAAGTGCCTGATATGGCCAAGCTGCAATACGTGTTTGATGCAGTGGCATCGATTCGCAAAGCTTTGATGCAGGACGGTAAATCCCGTGTGCCTTTGATTGGATTTTCGGGCAGCCCGTGGACACTGGGCTGCTACATGGTCGAGGGTGGTGGCAGTGATGATTTCAGGCTGGTCAAAAGCATGATGTATGCGCGGCCTGATTTGATGCATCGCATCTTGGCGGTGAATACCGATTCTGTAGCGCAGTATTTGAATGCGCAAATTGATGCTGGCGCTCAGGCGGTGATGGTGTTTGACAGCTGGGGCGGGGCGCTGTCGCATGCGGCATTTCAAGAATTTAGCTTGCAGTACACACAGCGCGTGCTGAGCTTACTCAAGCGCACCGATTCACAAGGCAACACCGTGCCGCGCATTGTGTTCACCAAAGGCGGTGGGCTGTGGTTGGAATCGATGATCTCACTCGATTGTGAGGTGCTGGGCTTGGATTGGACATGTAGCCTCGCACACGCTGGGCGCACACTCGCTGGCTCAGGCAAGGCCTTGCAAGGAAATATTGACCCGAATATTTTGTTTGCACCACCCGAAGCGATTGAGTGCGAGGTGCAGGCCGTGCTCAATGACTTTGGTGCACCACATCAGGGCGCAGGCACTGGGCCCACGCATATTTTTAACCTTGGCCACGGCATCAGCCAGTTCACGCCGCCCGAGCATGTGACGGCTTTGGTGGCTGCGGTGAAGTCGCATTCCAAGCGGATGCGCGGCCAGCCATGACCACCGTATGACGAATCAATGACCCCCTATTTCTTGGTTTGTTGGGCGGTGAGCGTGGGCTTACTTGCGCTGCGAAGTTCTGCAAATGTGATGAAATTGCCTACTACAAAAATCAGTGTTTTGAGAATGACAGCTTTTCACTTATGCACAAAAATTGTGTTGCACTGCAAAAAAATGCACTTCCACTTCGCAGCGGCGCTATGAATGCTGTAGCGACTGTAAGTTGTTGATTTATATGATTATTTGGTATTTGCTTGAAATTGAGGCAAACTGAGCAAAGCCTTATTTCATGCGGCTTGTGGCTTGCCCGAGATGAGATATCAACAAAGTTATCCACAGAACCCTTGGACATATGACAAAGCAGTGACATATCAAGCACTTAGCCTCGCTTTCGCATAAAAAACTGAGAAATGCCACCTAAAAACAACTCCGCTGAAACAGCTGCGACGACCACCGTCTTGCAGGTGGCGGTGGCCGTGCCGGCGCATATTGATTTGCCTGCCACGCTGAGTTATTCAAGTGAGCAGCCGCTCGCTGCGGGCTGCTTGGTGCGCGTGCCTTTTGGCTCGCGCGAGGTGCTGGGGATTGTGTGGGAGGCTGCCGGTGATGCCTCTGAATTGCCTGCGGGTGCGCTGAAAAACGTGGAAGCCGTGCTGCCTGAAATTGCGTCGCTGTCCAATGCGTGGCGCGCCTTGATGGCCTTTGCAGCGCGCTACTATCAGCGCTCGCTGGGTGAGGTGGCGCTAGCTGCGCTGCCGCCGCAACTACGCGAGTTAGACGCAGCGCAAATGGCCAAGCGCATCAAACGCAAAGGCAAATCTGATGATGCAGCGCGGGTCGATGCGGTTGCTCCTGATTTAGTAGCGCTTAGCGCAGAACAGGCCTCGGCAATTGATACTTTTTTCTCTGAAGATGCTGGCAAATCGACTCTGCGGCCTGCATTGCTGTTCGGTAGCACGGGCAGCGGCAAAACCGAAGTGTATTTGCGTGCCGTGGCACGCGTGCTGGAGAGCGACGAGAAGGCGCAGGTGCTCATCATGGTGCCCGAGATCAACCTCACGCCGCAACTGCTCGCGCGCTTCTCCGAGCGCTTCCCTGCGCAAGAAATCGTCACAATGAACAGTGGCATGACACCCGCGCAGCGCCTCAAGGCTTGGCTGCTGGCGCACAGCGGCGCATCGCGCATCATTGTGGGCACACGCATGAGCATTTTTGCCAGCATGCCGCATCTTCGCTTGATTGTGGTGGATGAAGAGCACGATGCCAGTTACAAAGCGCAAGATGGCGCGCGGCATTCTGCGCGAGATTTGGCGGTGATGCGCGGCAAGCTCGAGTCCGAGCACAGCGGGCAAGCATGTCGCGTGTTGCTCGGCTCGGCCACGCCCTCGCTGGAGAGCTGGCAAGCCTGCGAGCAGGGCCGCTACCAGCGCTTAGGCATGCCCAGCCGCATTGGCCAAGCGCTGCTGCCGCAATTAAGATTGGCTGATATGCGCCTCATGCCACGCGGCACTTTGTTTGCCCCGCAGCTGATTGCCGCGCTGCAAGAGCGCATTGCGCGTGGTGAGCAATCGCTGGTGTTTTTGAATCGGCGCGGTTATGCGCCTGTGCTCGCCTGCGATGCCTGCGGCTGGAAATGCGAATGCCCGCATTGCAGTGCGTATCGCGTGTTCCACAAAACCGATCGCACCCTGCGCTGCCACCATTGCGGGCATACCGAGCGCGTGCCCCGCGCCTGCCCTGAATGCGGCAATGTGGATATTCAACCCGTGGGTCGAGGCACGCAAAAAATTGAAGAGCAGTTGGCGCTGGCCTTAGGTGAAGATTTGAAGCGACCTGACGGCACGCCCGCCATCATCAGCCGCATCGATGCAGACACTACCAAGCTCAAAGGCTCGCTAGAAACTCAGCTCGCCCAAGTTCACGATGGCGCGGTGGATATTTTGGTGGGCACGCAAATGATCACCAAGGGCCATGATTTTCGGCGCATCAGCATGGTGGCCGCAATTGATGCCGATGCAGCCCTGTTCTCTAGCGATTTTCGCGCGCCAGAGCGCTTGTTTGCCCTGCTCATGCAAGCAGCGGGCAGGGCGGGGCGCGATGCGCAGGCGGGCTTAAGTAGGCCGCAGATGTGGGTGCAAACACGCCACCCGGATCATCCTTTGTTTGCCGCTTTGGCCAAGCACGATTACGCAGGCTTTGCCGCGCAGCAACTGCGCGATCGCACGCAGGCCGCATTGCCGCCTTTCTCTTTCCAAGCCCTGTTACGAGCCGAGGCGCGCACGCAAGAAGCAGCAGCGGCCTTCTTGCAAGCCGCGCAGGAGTGTGCTCAGACTTTGGTGGACGAGCGCGTGACGGTGTATCCCCATGTGCCCATGAGCTTGCAGCGCGTGGCCGATGTGGAGCGCGCGCAAATGCTGATTGAGAGTAACTCGCGGGCGGCATTGCAGGGCTTCTTGAGCGCTTGGCTGCCGCTGCTGCGAGATTCTAAAACGCGGGGCTTGATACGCTTTGCGTTGGATGTGGATCCGTTGCTTATTTGATGGGTGCTGGATGCCTTGAGAAAGGAAACACAGAAAGCACAGAAATTCCACAGAAAACACAGAAGAATTTCCCATCGTTTGCATGAGATTTTCAAAAAATCGAAATGACTTTTTCTGTGTTT